>JAKLLM010000002.1 GCA_023150125.1 Zoogloea sp. | reverse complement strand
CGCCGGATGCCGGCGACCTCCGCGCGGCGCCTGGACGGTTGCCGGCCGTCCGCAATGGGGCCCGCCGCGCCAGGCGGTCAGATCGTGCCGGCCTGCGGCCTGATCCCGAAAACCTCCCGATTAATCACTGTTGGCAATCTTTTAATTGCCAGCAGTGAAATAAAGATCCCCGCGCCGCTTTCTGCCGGTGCGGAAACGGGATCAAAAGATCCCTCCGCGCTTATTTTGGGGCGCACTGCGGAATCTTTTGGGAGCCTATCGGGATCAAGCTGGACCCGTTTGGGGTTTCAAGATTCCGGCTGGGCGAAAGAGGCGCGGGGGATTCGTATTTTTGGGGCGCACTGAGGGATAAAAAGATCCCCCGAAGCAATCTTTTCATCCCGCTCCCGAAAAAACCGGCGGCGAGGAACAGATACCGCAAGGCCATCGGGGATTGCTCGCCATGCTTGCGGCACCCCCTGACCTCACTCTTTCTTGATCAGGCCCGCCAGCGCTGCAAACGGGTTGTGGGTCGCGGCCTTGCCCGGTTGCTTGGCACTCACGTTGCCTTGGGTGGCTTCGAGCTGGCGCTGGTGCTCGTTGTCGTGGCAGTAGAGGCACAGCAGCTCCCAGTTGCTGCCGTCGGGCGGGTTGTTGTCGTGGTTGTGGTCGCGGTGGTGCACGGTGAGTTCGCGCAGGTTGGCGGGGGTGAACTCGCGGGCGCAGCGGCCGCAGATCCACGGGTAGATCTTGAGGGCTCTCTCGCGGTAGCCCTCGGCGCGCTTGTCGGCGGCGCGGCGGGCTTCGAGGACGAGACGGTCGAGTTTTTCGCTCATGCTGGGGCTCCGGGAAAGCGGGTGGCCAGGTCGGCCAGGGCGTCTTCGATGACTTCGGCGGCCCATTCGAGCTCGGGCTCGCCGACGATCAGCGGCGGGGCGAAGCGCAGCACGCTGTCGTGGGTGTCCTTGGTCATCAGGCCGCGGGCGAGCAGCCATTCGGCGGCGGTGCGGGCGTTGATGCGGCGGGTGTCGAGTTCCATGCCGATCAGGAGCCCGCGGCCGCGCACCTCGCGGATCAGCGGGCTCTCGATGGCCTGCAGCCGGGCCAGGAAGGTGGCGCCGAGGCGGGCGGCGCGCTCGGCCAGGCTCTCGTCGGCGAGGAGGCGCAGGGCCTCGTCGGCGACGGCGGAGGCGAGCGGGTTGCCACCGAAGGTGGAGCCGTGGTCGCCCGGGCGGAATACCTGCATCAGCGTGTCGTCGGCCAGGAAGGCGGAGACGGGCAGCAGGCCGCCGCCGAGGGCCTTGCCGAGGATCACCCCGTCGGGGCGCACGCCCTCGTGCTCGCAGGCGAGCAGGCGGCCGGTGCGGCCGAGGCCGGTCTGCACCTCGTCGGCGATCAGCAGCACGTTGTGTTGGCGGCAGACTTCGGCGCAGCGGGCGAGCCAGCCGGCGGGCGGGATCACGATGCCGCCTTCGCCCTGGATGGGTTCGAACAAAAAGGCTGCGGTGCTGGGCGTGATGGCGGCTTCGAGGGCCGCCACATCGCCGTAGGGGATGCTGCAGAAGCCCGGCGCGAAGGGGCCGAAGCCGTCCCGGTACTGGGCCTCGGAGGAGAAGCCGACGATGGTGGTGGAGCGGCCGTGGAAGTTGTTGGCGCAGACGATGATCTCGGCCTGGCCGTCGGCCACGCCCTTGACCTTGTAGGCCCATTTGCGGGCGGCCTTGATGGCGGTCTCGACGGCTTCGAGGCCGGTGTTGACCGGCAGCGCCCGGTCGTAGCCGAGCAGCGCCGACAGGCGTTCGAGCATCAGCGGCAGGCGGTCGTTGGAGTAGGCCCGCGAGGTGAGGGCCAGCCGGCCGGCCTGTTCGGTGAGGGCGCGCACCAGGCGCGGGTGGCTGTGGCCGAAGCTGACCGCCGAGTAGGCGCTCATCATGTCGAGGTAGCGCCGGCCTTCGACGTCCCACAGCCAGACGCCTTCGCCGCGGGTGAACACCACCGGCAGCGGGGCGTAGTTGCGGGCGCCGAAGGTGTCCTCGCGCTGGCGCAGCTGGGCGGTGGTGGGGCCGAGGGCGGCGGCGGCGAGGTCGCGCACCCAGCCGGCGCCGCTGCCGTCGCGGTCGCGCTCGGGCACGTATTCGACGATCTCGAGGGCCATCAGGTCGGCGCAGCTGCGCAGGCCGTGGAGGGCGTCGACGAGCTCCTGCGGGTCGAGGCCGTCGGGCACCAGGCAGGTGGTGGCGGGCAGAGCGGCGCAGTCCATCGAGTCGAGGTCCACCGACACGCCAAAGCCGGCGGTGCCTTCGCGGGCGATCGTCATGGCTTCGCACAGCACGGCGGGCAGGCCGCGGGCCTGCACTTCGGGCATGAAGAAGATCTTGACGCCCAGCTTCTGGAGCAGCTCCAGCTCTTCGGGCTCCCACGAGCGGGCGCCGACGATGGCCACGTGGGCCGGGTCGAGGTGCGGGCCGGGCAGGCCGGTGAGGGCTTCGTGGCCGACCCCCAGCAGCGCCGACAGGGGCATGCCGTGGATGTTGCCGGTGTGGGTGCTGCGCTCGGTGTGGGCGTCGAGGTGGGCGTCGATCCAGATCAGGCCGAGCTTGCCGCGGGGCGCCAGGCTGCGGGCGACGCCGCGCCAGGTGCCGGCGCCGATGGCGTGGTCGCCCCCCAGCACGAGGGGGATCGCGCCATCGTCGCAGATGCCGGCGACGCGGTCGGCGAGGTCGTGCAGCAGGTTGCTGACCAGGGCCAGGCGCTCGGGCATCGGCGGGTGGGGCGGCTTGGGGGCGGAGGGCTCGAACAGGATGTCCCAGTGGGCGCGCACGCCGCGCTGGCGGAGCTGGGCGTCGAGGCCGAGGGCGCGCAGGGCACGCGGCCCGGCGGCGGGGCCGAAGATGGGGGCGCCGAGGCAGGAGCCGACGCCGACGATGCGGACCGGGCGGGAGGGCACGAACGGGGCAGGCATGATGATCCTCGCAGGTGGGCGGAAGTCCTGCCCGTTGGAGCGGCCGGGTGGCCCATTCGTTCAGGCCGCAGGCGCGCGGCGGGAAGGCGCGGGCTTCAGTGCAGCCAGTGCCAGGCCTCGAGGCCGATCAGCACCGCCAGCAGGCCGGCCATCGCGGCGATCCAGCGGTTCTGGCGGCGGGTCTCGTCGGCCAGCCGGGCGACCTGGGCGGGCAGGGCGTCGTTGTGGGGGGCGGTGAGGTGCTGGTGGATCAGGCGCGGCAGCTGGGGCAGGGTGCCGGCCCAGTCGGGGGCTTCGTTCTTGAGCTGGCCTATCAGCGCGCGCCAGCCGATCTGGTCGTTCATCCAGCGCTCCAGGAAGGGCTTGGCGGTCTTCCAGAGGTCGAGGTCGGGGTCGAGCTGGCGGCCGAGGCCCTCGATGTTGAGCAGGGTCTTCTGCAGCAGCACGAGCTGGGGCTGGACTTCCATCTCGAAGCGGCGGGCGGTCTGGAACAGGCGCAGCAGGGTCTTGCCGAAGGAGATGTCCTTGAGCGGGCGGTCGAAGATCGGCTCGCAGACGGCGCGGATGGCGCCCTCGAACTCGTCCACCCGGGTGTGGGCGGGCACCCAGCCGGCCTCGATGTGGGCCAGCGCCACGCGCCGGTAGTCGCGCTGGAAGAAGGCCAGGAAGTTGGTGGCGAGGTACTTCTTGTCGGAATCGTTGAGGGTGCCGATGATGCCGAAATCCAGCGCGATGTAGCGCCCGCGGGCCGGGCCTTCGGTGGCGACGAAGATGTTGCCCGGGTGCATGTCGGCGTGGAAGAAGCCGTCGCGGAAGACCTGGGTGAAGAAGATCTCGACGCCGGCCCGGGACAGGGCCTTGAGGTCGATGCCGTTGGCGCGCAGGTTGTCGAGCTGGGAGATGGGGATGCCCTTCATGCGTTCCATCACCATCACGTTGGTGGTGCACCAGTCCCAGTGCACTTCGGGCACCACCAGCAGCTCGGAATCCTTGAAGTTGCGCCGCAGCTGCGAGCAGTTGGCGGCCTCGCGCATCAGGTCGAGCTCGTCGCGCAGGTATTTGGAGAACTCGGCCACCACCTCGCGGGGCTTGAGGCGACGGCCTTCGGGCCACACCTTTTCGAGCACCGTGGCGGCTGCGTCGAGGAGGGCCAGGTCGTGGGTGATGACGGGGGCGATGCCCGGGCGCAGGATCTTGACCGCCACTTCGGTACCGTCGGGCAGCTGGGCGAAATGGACCTGGGCGATCGAGGCCGAGGCCACCGGCTCGCGGTCGAAGCGGGCGAAGACTTCGTCCACCGGCTTGCCGTAGGCGGCGTGGAGCTGGGCCAGGGCTTCTTCGGTGGAGAAAGGCGGCACGCGGTCCTGAAGGCGGGCGAGCTCTTCGGCGATGGCCGGCGGCAGCAGGTCGCGGCGGGTGGACAGCATCTGGCCGAACTTGACGAAGATCGGCCCGAGGGATTCGAGGGCCTGGCGCAGGCGGGCGCCGGCGGGCTCGTCGAAGCGGCGGCGGTAGCGGCTGAGCCAGGCGAGCCGGCCGGTCGGCTCGTTGGAGAGGATCATCTGGTCGAGGCCGTATTTCAGGCTGACGGAGATGATCTTGACGAGGCGAAAGAGGCGCACGGCGGCAGCTGGGAAGGAAAACGCGGATTGTGCCCGGAAAGCCCGGGCGGTGAAAGCGGCGTGCCGGCTTCAGCGCCGCTTGCGCGGGCGCTCGGGCGGTGGCGGCTGGACGCCCGGATGGACCTGCTCGACGAGCCAGCGCACGGTGTTGCGGATGTCGCGCTTGAGGGCTTCGTCGGCGGCGGGCGTGCCGAAGTCGAGGCGGGCGAGGCCGTCGGCATCGACGCCGAAGGGCGGCAGGCGCCATTCCCGCTCGACCACGAAGAGGTGGTCGCCGTCGCGGATGGCCTTCTGGGCCACCACGTAGCCGTAATCACGCTCGCCGAAGCGCCCGCAGTAGGCGGTGCGGGTGGCGTGGGGCAGGCCGTCGCGCTCGCCGCTGGTGAGGCCGCTGGTGGTGAAGGGGCTGCAGTGGGAGGCGAGGCCGCTGGCGATGTGGCCGAGGTAGACGTCGGGGCTCATGCCCTGGTCGGCGAAGCGCTGCACCAGCAGGCGGTCGCGGTAGTCTTCGAGGCCCTGGCCGCGGGGGATGTATTCCTCGTGGCGGACGCCCTGGCCTTCGCGCCACTCGACGACGCGCCAGCCTACGCCCGCCGGCAGCGGCAGGCGCCAATCGAGGGTGGGGGCGTCGGCCAGCGCGCTGCCGGCGGCCAGCAGGCCTGCGGCCCCCAGCACGGCGGCGGCGCCACGGCGGAGGGAGGACCGGAGGCGGCAATGGGTACGGCGGCGAAGATTCACGGCGTGACTCGCTGGGCTGCGTGATCCCTCAAACATACGCCATCCGGCGGGGCTTCGTCACCTCCGCCGCACTTTGTTGGCGCCCGGCGTGAGCGCGGCCGCCGGGATGCCCCCCGCTTCGATATAATCCGGGACTTTTAGTCGCAGTTTTTTGCCATGAGCGCCGATTCCAAGACCCAGCTTGCCGACCTCCTGCGTGCCGCGCTCCTCAGCGTGGCCCCCGATCAGGCCGATACCCCCATCAACCTGGAGCGTCCGAAGCAGGCCGGTCACGGGGATTTCGCGAGCAACCTGGCCCTGCAGCTCGCCAAGCCCCTGAAGCGCAACCCGCGCGACCTCGCCAACCTGCTGCTGGCCGAGCTGCCGGCCTCCAGCCTGGTCGCCAAGGCCGAAGTGGCCGGCGCCGGCTTCATCAACTTCACGCTGGCCTCCGACGCCAAGACGGCCGTCGTGCAGCGCGTGCTCGAGCAGGGCGAGGCCTTCGGCCGCGGCCAGAAGAGCGGCGTCAAGGTGCAGGTCGAGTTCGTCTCCGCCAACCCCACCGGCCCGCTCCACGTCGGCCACGGCCGCGGCGCGGCCTACGGCGCGTCGCTCTCCGATGTGCTCGACTTTGCCGGCTTCGACGTGACCCGCGAGTACTACATCAACGACGCCGGCCGGCAGATGGACATCCTGGCGCTGTCCACCTGGCTGCGTTACCTCGACCTCTTCGGCATCGCCGTCGCCTTCCCGCCCAACGCCTACCAGGGCGACTACGTGAAGGACATGGCGGCCCAGATCAAGGAGGCCCACGCCGACCGCTTCGCCAAGGTGAGCGCGGCCGACGTGCTGCAGGGCGCGCCCACCGTCGAGGCCGACAAGGAAGGCCACCTCGATGCGCTGATCGCCAACGCCAAGAGCCTGCTCGGCTCCGACTACGCCTGGGTGCACGGCTTCGCGCTCACCGAGCAGCTCGGCGACGGCCGCGAGGACCTCGAAGAGTTCGGCGTCACCTTCGACAAGTGGTTCTCCGAGCGCTCTCTGTTCGACACCGGGCTGGTCGAGAAGGCCGTCACCGAGCTCGAGGCCCGCGGCCACCTTTATGTGCAGGACGGCGCCAAGTGGTTCCGCTCCACCGCCTTCGGCGACGAGAAGGACCGCGTGGTGCAGCGCGAGAACGGCCTGTTCACCTATTTCGCCTCCGACATCGCCTACCACGCCAACAAGTACGAGCGCGGCTTCGACCGCATCATCGACATCTGGGGCGCCGACCACCACGGCTACATCCCCCGGGTGAAGGGCGCGCTGCAGGCGCTCGGCCTGCCGCCCGAGAAGCTCGACGTGGCGCTGGTGCAGTTTGCGGTGCTGTACCGCGACGGCCAGAAGGCGGCGATGTCCACCCGCTCCGGCGAGTTCGTCACCCTGCGCGAGCTGCGCAACGAAGTCGGCAACGACGCCTGCCGCTTCTTCTACGTGCTGCGCAAGGCCGACCAGCACCTCGACTTCGACCTCGACCTCGCCAAGAGCCAGAGCAACGAGAACCCGGTGTATTACATCCAGTACGCCCACGCCCGCCTGTGCTCGGTGCTCGGCCAGTGGAACGGCGTGCTGGCCGACCTCTCCGGTGCCGACCTCGCCCGCCTCGACAACGAGCGCGAGCTCGCCCTGTGCGCGCGCCTCACCGCCTTCCCCGAGGTCGTCCAGAACGCCGCTGCCGACTACGCGCCGCACCAGATCGCCTTCTACCTCAAGGACCTGGCCGGCGAGTTCCACAGCTACTACAACGCCGAGCGCATGCTGGTGGACGACGAAGGCCTCAAGCTGGCCCGCCTGGCGCTGGCCGCCGCGGTGCGCCAGGTGATCCGCAACGGCCTGGCGCTGCTGGGTGTCTCCGCTCCCGATTCGATGTAATTCCGGACTGTCATGACCCGCGATCAAAAGCCTCGCCTGCAGACCAAGAAACCCAAGTCGGCCAGCCGGGGGAGCACCCTGGTGGGGATTTTCGTCGGCCTGATCCTCGGTGCGCTGGTCGCGGCGGGCATCGCGCTGTACTTCACCTCGTCGTCGCCCTTCCCGAAGGCCAAGCCGGACGACAAACCGGCGCCGGCGCCCCAGCCGCCGCGGCCCGCCAGCGAGCCCATCGCCCTGCCCGGCAAGGCGGGCGACAAGCCCGTCGAGAAGCCGCGCTTCGATTTCTACAACGTGCTGCCCAAGGGCTCCGATGCGCTCCCCGCCCCGGAAAAGCCCGAGGAGACCACCGAGATCGTCAAGCCCGAGAAGGCCGACAAGGCCGACAAGGCCGACAAGCCCAAGCCGGCCAAGGCCGACGAGGCAGCCAAGCCCGCCAGGGACGAAAAGGCCGCCGACAAGGGCGACAAGACCAGGGACGAGGCCGAGCGCGCCAAGGCCGAGGCGGCCCTCCTCGACAAGCCGGTGGCGCCCGAGAAGTTCTACCTGCAGGCCGGCGCCTTCGAAGACCCGTCCGAGGCGGACAACCTCAAGGCGCGTCTTGCGTTGATGGGGGTGGAGGCCAGCGTGCAGAAGGTCGAGGTGCCCGACAAGGGCACCATGCACCGGGTGCGCGTCGGCCCCTACATGGGCCAGGACGTGATGACCAAGGCCCGCGAGCAGCTCAGCGCGAGCGGCATCAGCACTGCGGTCGTGAAGATCAAGCCGAAGGAACCAAAACCCGTTCCGGCCCCTCAATGAGTGCTTTGAAGAACCTAGGAGTAAGCGTAATGCAGCGTCGTGACGTCCTCAAACAGCTTTCCGCGCTGGCGGTTCTCGGCAGTGTCGGGCTGCCCGCGCTGGCCCAGCCGGCGGGTTACGAGCTGGTGGCGCCGCCCCAGCCCACCGAGGCCAAGGGCAAGGTCGAAGTCCTGGAGTTCTTCCACTACGGCTGCCCCCACTGCAAGAGCTTCGACCCGCTGCTCGACCTGTGGGTCAAGAAGCTGCCGGCCGACGTGGCTTTCGTCCGCGTGCCGGTGACCTGGGGCAACCCGCAGCTGATCGGCCTGGCCAAGCTCTTCCTGACCCTCGAGACCACCGGCGACCACGCCCGCCTGCACGGGCAGATCTTCGACGCGGTGCAGTCCGAGAAGCTGCCGCTGCACACCGAGGCAGGCGCCCAGGAATGGGCGGTCAAGAAGGGCATCGACGCGAAGAAGTTTGCCGAAGCCTATCGCTCCTTCAACGTCAATGTGCGCCTCAAGCGCATCGAAGAGCTGGGCCGCAACTACAAGGTCCAGGGCGTGCCGTTGCTGGCCATCGACGGCAAGTACTTCACCTCGGCATCGATCGCGGGCAGCCACGAGGCGGCGCTCAAGTCGGCCGACCAGCTGATCGTCCGCGCCCGCGGCGAGCAGGGCCGCAAGTAAGCTGGCGATGCCGCCCGCCCGGGCGGCATCTGCCGATCTCCCGATTCATCCCCCCATGCCATTGCGGGTCTTCATCACCGGCGCCTCGAGCGGCATCGGAGCGGCCCTTGCGCGCCACTATGCCGCCGGCGGAGCCACGCTAGGGCTGGTCGGCCGCCGGCGGGACGCCCTCGACGCGCTCGCCCGCAGCCTGCCCGGCGAGCACGCGGTGTATCGCCTCGACGTGGCTGCGCCGGTTGCACTGGCCGAGGCGGCGGCTGATTTCATTGGGCGCTTCGGGCTGCCCGACGTGGTGATCGCCAACGCCGGCGTGTCGGTCGGGACCCTCACTGAGGAGGCCGGCGATCTGGCCGCCTTCGAGCGGGTGCTGCGTACCAACGTGCTCGGCATGGTCGCCACCTTCCAGCCCTTCGTTGCGCCGATGCGCGAACGCGGCCAGGGGCGGCTGGTGGGCATCGCGTCGGTGGCGGGCATCCGCGGCCTGCCGGGAGCGGGGGCCTACAGCGCGTCGAAGGCCGCGGTGATCGCCTACCTCGAGAGCCTGCGCGTCGAACTGCATGGCAGTGGTGTGAAGGTGGTCACCATCGCGCCGGGCTACATCGAGACGCCGATGACCGCCGTCAATACTTACCCGATGCCCTTCATGCTGCCGGCCGACGAGGCCGCGCGGCGCTTCGCGCGGGCCATCGACGCCGGCACCGGTTACACGGTGATCCCCTGGCAGATGGGCGTGGTGGCCAAGCTGCTGCGCCTCCTGCCCAACCCGCTCTTCGACCGGGTGTTCGCCCGCGCGGGGCGCAAGCCCCGCGGGCTGCTCGACGACGCCTGAGGCGCCCGAGCCACTTCAGGCAAGCTGTGTGATCGCCGGCAGGTACTTGCGGCCCAGCGAAGCAGCCACCTGCGGGTGGGTCACCTGCCCGTTGCACACGTTGAGGCCGGCCCGCAGCCCGGCGTCGTCCTTCAGGGCATCCTTCCAGCCCTTGTCGGCCAGGGTCAGGATGTAGGGCAGGGTTGCCGCGTTGAGGGCGTAGGTGGCGGTGCGGGCGACCGCGCCGGGCATGTTGGCGACGCAGTAATGCACCACGCCATCGACCACGAAGGTGGGGTCGGCGTGGGTGGTCGGCCGGGAGGTCTCGAAGCAGCCGCCCTGGTCGATGGCCACGTCCACGATCACCGCGCCGGGTTTCATGCGGGCCAGCATGTCGCGGGTGACCAGCTTGGGCGCGGTGGCGCCGGGGATCAGCACCGCGCCGATCACCAGGTCGGCCTGCATCAGCAGGCGCTCGATGTCGTCGCGGGTGGCGTAGAGCGTCTTGACCCGGCCGCCGTAGATTTCGTCGAGGTGGCGCAGCACTGCGAGGGACTTGTCGATCACCGTCACGTCGGCCCCGATGCCGACGGCGGTGTGCGCGGCATTGTTGCCCACCGTGCCGCCGCCCAGCACCAGCACCCGCCCCGGCTCGACGCCCGGCACGCCGCCGAGCAGCACGCCGCGCCCGCCGCGGGATTTTTCGAGGGCCGCGGCGCCCGCCTGGATGCTCATGCGGCCGGCAACTTCCGACATCGGCGCCAGCAAGGGCAGGCCACCGCCGGGGGCGGTGACGGTCTCGTAGGCGATCGCGGTGATCTTGCGCTCGAGGAGCTCGTCGGCCAGGGCCGGGTTGGCGGCCAGGTGCAGGTAGGTGAGCAGCAGGTGATCGGGCCTGAGGCGGGCGGATTCTTCGGGCAGCGGCTCCTTGACCTTGACGATCATCTCGGCCGCATCGAACACCGCCTCGGCGCTGCCCGCCAGCTCGGCGCCGGCCTGCTGGTAGTCGGCGTCGCTGGCGCCTATCCCCAGCCCAGCGCCGGACTCGACGATCACCCCGTGCCCGTGGGAGACGACCTCGCGCACGGCGCCGGGGGTGAGCCCGACCCGGTATTCATGGTTCTTGGTTTCTTTCGGGACGCCTATCTTCATGATTTCCTCCGTGGTGGATGGGCTGGCCTTGCTTGGCTGAGAGTCGACTCGCCGCCGCACGTTCCCATTAGGGCCGAGGCCCTGAGATACTTGCATGATGACGATCAATACTTCGCAAGATGCCTGGGCCGATGCGGCCGGGCAGATCCATCGGGCCCACGCCGGGCCTGCCCGCATCGTGTCGCTGGTGCCCTCGCTGACCGAGTTGGTGTGCGACCTGGGGCTGACGGACCAGCTGGTCGGGCGTACCGGTTTCTGCATCCATCCGAAGGAGGCCCTGCGGCGGGTGCCGAAGGTGGGCGGCACCAAGGACGTGAACCTCGAGCGCCTGCGCGAGCTGGCGCCGACCCACGTGATCGTGAACATCGACGAAAACCGTCGCGACTGCGCCGAGGAGATCGCCAGCTTCGTGCCCCACGTGATCGTCACCCACCCGTGCACCCCGGAAGACAACCTGGAGGTCTATCGCCTGCTGGGCGGCATCTTCGGGCGACAGGCGGAGGCCGCGGCACTGGCGTCGGACCTGTGTGCGGCCCTCGACGAGGCACACCAGGCCGGTGCGAGCCTGCCCCGCGAGAAGGTCTTGTACCTGATCTGGCGGGAGCCCTGGATGACGGTGGCGCGCAGCACCTACATTTCGGCGACCCTGGCTGCGGTCGGCTGGGACAGCTGGCCGCCGGAGGTGGAGCCACGCTATCCGGCCTTCGAGTGGGATGCGCCGTGGTTGGCGGAGGTGAGCCGCGTGCTGTTGTCGTCCGAGCCCTACCGCTTCCGCGACCGGCACCTGGCGGAGGTCGAGGCGGCGGCGGGCCGGCCGGCCTGTCTGGTGGATGGGGAGATGGCGTCCTGGTACGGCAGCCGGGCGGCGGCCGGCTTGCGCTATCTGGCGGCGCTGCGCCGCAAGCTCGCGGGCCTGGAATGAACAACGCCCACCGCAAGGGGTGGGCGCTGGCTGGCGGTGCGTGAAGGTGTCAGGAAGGCTGGCGCAGCACCTGGTGCGGGGCCGGGATCGGCCAGTTGTTGGCGCCACCGACTTCGGCCAGGGCCTTGTTGGTGTCGAAATAGACTTGCCAGTAGTGGTCGTTGTGGCAGTAGGGGCGCACCACCAGCTTGGTGCCGGCGGCGTTGAACTCGAGGATCTCGACGTCGGGCGCCGGGTCGGTGAGCACGTTGGGGATCTGGGCGATGCGGGTGCGGATCAGCGTCATGGCCTGCTGCGGGTCGACGCTGTGGGCGAGCTGCGCGGTGAGGTCCACCCGGCGGGCGGAATTGGCGCTGAAGTTCACGATGTTGTCGGCGAACAGCTTGTTGTTGCCGATGGTGGTGCGCACGTTGTCGGGCTGGTCGATGGTGGTGGCGAACAGGCCGATCTCGCGGACCGTGCCGGTGATGCCGCCGCCGCTGATGAAGTCACCGACCTTGAAAGGGCGCAGGATGATCAGGAAGGCGCCCGCGGCAAAGTTGGCCAGCAGACCGCTCCAGGCGGCGCCAATGGCGATGCCGGCGGCGGCGAGGAGGGCGGCGAAGCTTGTCGTCTCGATGCCGAACACCGACAGGATGACGATCACCAGCACGATGCGCATGACGACCCGCAGCGTTGCCTCGACGTAGCGGATGAGGGTCGGCTCGACCTTCTGGCGGGTCATGCCGCGGCTCGACAGGTTGCCGACGAGGTTGATCACCCAGCCGCCGACGACCCACAGCAGGATGGCGCCGGCGATCTTCCAGCCGAGCGGCAGGAGATAGGTGGTGACGAGATTGCCCAGATCGAAATCCAGTGTGGATGGCATGACGGATACTCCTCAGAATGGGTTGAACCCAGTCTAGCCAGAGTTGAAGTAAGCCTGTGGCATGAAATGCAAACTATTGTGTCATTGATGTCAGATCTGCGGCGCCAGCAGTGACTGCAGGCGCTCGGGGGTGAGGATCGCGAAGCGCGCGGCAATCACCGGGCGGCGGCCCAACTTGAGCACCAGCTTGTCGCGGGTCAGGAGGGCCCGGGCGCCGCTGTCGCGGGCCAGCTCGAGAAACTTCTGGTCGTCCCGGTCGAGGCAGGCGGGCAGCTCGCAGGTGGGTGCCTCGCAGGCCGGCACCAGGGTGCAGCGGGCCCGGTAGGCTGCGGCGATTTCGGCCTGGCGTTCGGGCGTCTGCCTGAACTGGCTGTAGGCAAGCACGCGGGCGAGTTCTCCGAGGCAGTCGTCGCGGGTGAACAGCGTGAAGGCGCCCCCTTCGATGGCGGCGCGCAGCCGGGCGAGGGCGGGGTCTTCGAACATCCACAAGGACAGCACGGCGTTGGTGTCGAGCACGACGGGCAGCCCGGCGGGCAAGGGCGTTTCGAGGGAGGTGGCCACGGTGGGGCTTGGGAGGTGTCGGGACAAAAAAAGAAGGGGGCCGAAGCCCCCTTCCGGATCGGTGCCTGCGTGGCTTACGCGGCTTCCTTGCTGCCGAGGCGAGCCTTGACGAAGGAACCCGGTGCGTCCTCGAGGACCTTCAGGGTGCCCTTGACGGGGTCGCGGGCCGGCACCTTGGTGTCGTCCTGGGCCAGCAGCCAGGCCTGCCAGTCGGTCCACCAGGAGCCCGGGTGCTGCTCGGCACCGGCGAAGAACTCGTCGGCGGTGGCGGGGAGCTTGCTGCCCGGGTTGGTCCAGTAGCCATACTTGTTGGCCACCGGCGGGTTGACGATGCCGGCGATGTGGCCGGAGCCGCCCAGCACGAAGCGCACGTTGCCACCGAAGTTGAGGGCGCCGGAGTAGGTGCTCTTCCACGGGGCGATGTGGTCTTCGATGGCGGAGATGAAGTAGGTCGGGACCTTGATCTTGGAGAGGTCGATGGGCACGCCTGCGACCTCGATGCCACCCGGCTCCTTGAGCAGGTTCTTGAGGTACATGTTGCGCAGGTAGAAGCTGTGCATCTTCGCCGGCATGCGGGTGGAATCGGAGTTCCAGAACAGCAGGTCGAAGGGGAAGGGATCCTTGCCCATCAGGTAGTTGTTCACCACGAAGGACCAGATCAGGTCGTTGGCGCGCAGCATGCTGAAGGTGCCGGCCATCTCGGAGCCTTCGAGGTAGCCGCGCTCGAACATCTTCTTCTCGAGGCTGTTGATCTGGCCTTCGTCGATGAAGACGGACAGTTCGCCCGGATCGGCGAAGTCGGTCATGGTGGTGAAGAAGGTGCCGGAGGCGATCCGCTTGTCCTTCTTGGCGGCCATGTAGGCCAGCGTGGTGGCGAGCAGGGTGCCGCCCAGGCAGTAGCCGGCTGCGTTGATTTCCTTGGCGCCGGTCTGGTCGCAGATGGCGTCGATGGCGGCCAGGGTGCCTTCGAGCAGGTAGGCGTCGAAGCTCTTCTCGGCCAGGCGCTCGTCCGGGTTGACCCAGGAGATCACGAACACGGTATGGCCCTGGTCCACGCACCACTTGATGTAGGAGTTCTTCTCGCGCAGGTCGAGGATGTAGAACTTGTTGATCCACGGCGGCACGATCAGCAGCGGGCGCTTGAGGGCGTCCGGGGTGCTCGGCGTGTATTGCAGCAGCTGCATCATGTCGGTCTGGAAGACGACCTTGCCCGGCGTGGTGGCAACGTTCTTGCCCAGCTCGAAGGCGGTGGTGTCGGTCATCTTGACGCGCAGGTTGCCGTCACCTTCTTCGACGTCGCGCAGCAGGTTGTTGAGGCCCTTGATCAGGTTCTGGCCGTGGCTCTTGACCGTCTCGCGGAAGACTTCCGGGTTGGTCAGCGCGAAGTTGGACGGCGACAGGGCGTCGATGTACTGGCGGGTGTAGAAGCTGACCTTCTTTTGCGACTGGTCGTCGAGGCCGTCCACCGACGACACGGTGTCGTGGATGTGGCGGGCGGTGATCAGGTAGGACTGCTTGATGAAGTCGAACAGGAAGTGTTCCTGCCACTCTTCGTCCTTGAAGCGCTTGTCGCTCTTGTCGGGGGCGGCGATCGGTGCGCTCGGGGTCATGCCCGAGAAGCGCATCATCGAGTGCTGCCACAGGGAGAAGTAGTCCCACACCAGGTTCATCTGGGCCTGGGCGAGGCGATAGGGGTTGGCCAGCAGCTTGCCCATCATGTCCATGAAGGCCTGGGCGATGCCGAGTTCGTCGGCCGGGGCGCTGATGCCCTTCTTGACCTGCTTCTGGATGTGGTCAGACAGCAGCTTGGAGGCCCGTTGTGCGACTTCGGCGTAGGTCTTGGCGACTTCTTTGGGGTCCGGCAGTTCGGATTTGGTAGTTTCTCTTTCGGGCGCAGCCATTGTGGCTCTCCTTGTTAATTGCTTTTGACGAAACGGACAACGCCATCGATCCCCTCAACCTTTCGCACGTCTCCCTTGTGCTCGAGATGGTTCAGGTGGGCGATCGCCTCTCCCATGGCGAACATGACCTGGTGCGTATCCAGCTGGCGCGGGAAGAGCGTGCTCAGAAGCTCCCCGGCGCTGCGTGGTTCGGCGCAGGCCGCAAGCAATTCCGTGCATCGGGCATCGTGGTGCTCGATCAGTTGCGCCACGCGCAAGCCGATGTTACGGAACGGATTACCGTGGGATGGTAGCACGAGAGATGCTTCAGGCAATCGCTCGAAACCGCGGATCGAGGCCAGGAAACGGCCCAGCGGATCGTCATCCGGCGCGGCGGCAAAAACGCTGACGTTGGTGGAGATGCGCGGCAGCAGCATGTCGCCGGAAATCAGCACATTGGCCTCGGCGCACCACAGCGAGCTGTGCTCGGGCGAGTGGCCGTAGCCGGTGATCACCTCCCATTCGCGCCCGCCGATGGCGAGGCGGTCGCCGCCGTAGAGACGCCGGTAGCTGGACGGCAGCGAGGGCACGCCGCGCCGGTAGGCGTTGCCGCGGCTCACGAAGGCCTGGCAGCGCTCCTCGTCGAGGCCGTTGCGGCGGAACTGGGCCACCATGTCGGTCTCGTTGTAGCCGGGCAGGGCGTTCCAGACGGCGTGGCCGGCCAGGAACTCGCCCAGGCTCATGCTCACCTTGGCGCCGGTGCGCTCGGCCAGCCACTGGGCCAGGCCCAGGTGGTCGGGGTGGTAGTGGGTGACGATGATCCGCGTCACCGGCTTGCCGAGGCGGCCGTGGATGGCGTCCCAGGCTTCGCGGGTGCTGTCGATGTCGTAGCCGGTGTCGACGATCGCCACGCCCTCGCCGTCGTCGAGCAGCCACAGGTTGTTGTGGTTGAGGGCGAAGGGCAGGGTCATCCTGATCCAGTGCACGCCGGGGGCGACCGTTATGGTCTCGCCGGGGGCCGGCAGGGTGGGGAAGGGGTATTCGAGTTCGGGGGGCATCTGTTCTCCTGCTTGTTGTTGTGCATCGGCGGCGCGTTGCCCGTGCCGCCGAAATCTGATTAACTGGCCCGCCTGTCGACCGCCGCCGGGCATACGCCCGATCTGATCCGATCCATGAGCCAGCAACAAACCTACACCATCAGCGATCTTGCCCGCGAGTTCGGGATTACCCCGCGGGCGATCCGTTTCTACGAGGGTGAAGGCCTCCTTTCGCCGGAGCGGGCCGGCAGCAAACGCATCTACTCCAAGCGCGACCGTACCAGCCTGCGCCTGATCCTGCGCGGCAAGCGCCTCGGCCTGTCGCTGGCCGAGATCGGCGAGCTGATCGGCATGTACGACGGGGTGCGCAATTCGGTGCCCCAGCTGAAGCGTTTCGTCGATGTGCTCGACGAGCGCCGTCGCGCCCTCGAGCAGCAGCGCGAGGACATCGTCGCGGTGCTCGACGAAATCGGCATGCTCGAGCGCCAGTGCCGCGCCCTGCTGGCCGAGAACCCCGCCGGTGCCGCCGAGGCCCGCGCCGAGCTCGTCGCCCGCGTGAAGCTCAACGAGAACACTTGATTTTTTTGGTGGTTGGTTTACGTTTACGTAAACGTAACAAAACGGCGTCGGCAAGCCAAGCTGCCTGAATGGCGAGCCGCCACCGGACGAAGAAAAAACACCGCCGCCATGCGTTCTTCCTTCGGGGTTAAAGTAGCTGGCGGAGCAGTCCCATAAAAACAGACGCACGAGAGGAGACCCACCCATGCATATTCCCAGCCTTGATTTTCATTTGGGCGAAACCATCGAGGCCCTGCGCGACACCGTGCAGGCCTTTGCCGCCAAGGAGATCGCCCCGCGCGCCGCCGACGTCGACCGGGACAACCTGTTCCCGGCCGACCTCTGGAAGAAGCTCGGCGACCTCGGCCTGCACGGCATGACCGCCCCCGAGGAATACGGCGGCACCAACATGGGCTACCTGGCCCACATCATCGCCCTCGAAGAAGTCTCCCGCGCCTCGGCGTCGGTGGGCCTCTCGTATGGCGCCCACTCCAACCTGTGCATCAACCAGATCCGCCGCAACGGCACCGAAGCCCAGAAGCAGAAATACCTGCCCAAGCTGATCTCCGGCGACCACATCGGCGCGCTGGCGATGAGCGAGCCCAACGCCGGCTCCGACGTGGTCAGCATGAAGCTGCGCGCCGACAAGAAGGGCGACCGCTACGTTCTCAACGGCGCCAAGATGTGGATCACCAACGGCGGCGACGCCGACACCTTGGTTGTTTACGCCAAGACCGACCCGGACGCCGGCGCCAAGGGCATGACCGCCTTCATCGTCGAGAAGGGCTTCAAGGGCTTCAGCCACGGCAGCCACCTCGACAAGCTGGGGATGCGCGGCTCCAACACCTATCCGCTGTTCTTCGACGACTGCGAGATCCCCGAAGAAAACGTGCTCGGCGGCGTCGGCAACGGCACCAAGGTGCTGATGAGCGGCCTCGACTACGAGCGCGCGGTGCTGTGCGGCGGCCCGCTGGGGATCATGGCGGCGTGCATGGACATCGTGGTGCCCTATCTCCACGAGCGCAAGCAGTTCGGCCAGAGCATCGGCGAGTTCCAGCTGATGCAGGGCAAGCTCGCCGACATGTACAGCACCTGGATGGCGACCCGCGCCTATGTGTACGCGGTCGGCCAGGCCTGCGACCGCGCCGACCACGCCCGCACCCTGCGCAAGGACGCCGCCGGCGCGATCCTCTACTCCGCCGAAAAGGCCACCTGGATGGCCGGCGAGGCGATCCAGACCCTCGGCGGCGTCGGCTACACCAACGACTACGCCACCGGCCGCCTGTGGCGCGACGCCAAGCTCTACGAGATCGGCGCCGGCACCAGCGAGATCCGCCGGATGCTGATCGGCCGCGAGCTTTTCAGCGAGACGGCCTGAGCGGGGCGCCCGGCGCCGCCTGCCGTGCGGCTCCGCGGCGCCGGCGGCCGTCCCCGATGGCATCGGGCGGCGTCTCGCCGGGCGTTTCTGTGGTGCGCCGGTCGGTCGGGCCGTATACCGCGGTGCGTGAAACGGACTCCCGAGAGGGGTATCGTGTCAGGTTGTTTCGTTTCGATGGATGGGTGACCGATGCCTGTAAAGCTTCGCATTCTTGGGGCCGACGACCACGTCGAGCTCGAACAAGTCCGGCAGTTCTTCCGCAATTACGCGGCCTGGCTGGGCGTGGATCTGGACTACCAGAATTTCGGTGAGGAGATGGCCTCGCTGCCCGGTGCCTATGTGGCGCCGGCGGGGCGCCTGTTCTTCGCCGAATTCGAGGGCCGGCCGGCCGGCTGCGTCGGCATCCGCCCGTCCTCCGACGGCGTCTGCGAGATGAAGCGGCTGTATGTCGAGCCGGACATGCGCGGCAACGGCATCGGGCGCCAGCTGGCCCTGGCCGCGATCAAGGCCGCCAAGGCCCTCGGCTACCGCAAGGTGATGATGGACACCCTGCCGGCCATGCGCATCGCCGTCAAGCTCTACCGCGAGCTCGGCTTCAAGGAGGCGCCGGCCTATTACCCGACCCCCGTCGAGGGCACGCTCTTCCTCGCCCTCGACCTCGAGAACTGGTCGGAGTCCGAGGTCAAGAACGAGAACCTGTTCCACCTCTTCGACTACAACCTGGCCTGGGCGCGGCGGATGCGCCAGGTCGACCCGACCTTCTTCGAGAAGCTGTCGCACCTGCAGTCGCCCGAGTACCTGTGGATCGGCTGCTCCGACTCCCGCGTGCCCGCCAACGAGATCATCGGCCTCCTGCCGGGCGAGGTCTTCGTGCATCGCAACGTGGCCAACGTGGTGGTGCACACCGACCTCAACTGCCTGTCGGTGATCCAGTACGCGGTGGACGTGCTCAAGGTGAAGCACATCATGGTGGTCGGCCACTACGGCTGCGGCGGCGTCAATGCGGCCATGCGGCGCGACCGGGTCGGGCTCGTCGACCTGTGGCTGCGCCACGTGCAGGACGTGCACGTGAAGCACGTCGGCCGGGTCGACCTGCTGCCGCCCGACATGCGCCACGACCGCCTGTGCGAGCTCAACACCATCGAGCAGGTGGTCAATGTGTGCCAGACCATCGTCGTCCAGGACGCCTGGAAGCGCGGCCAGCGGCTCACCGTGCACGGCTGGGTGTACGGCCTCAAGGACGGCCTGATCCGCGACCTGGGCATCAACGTGAGCCGGCGCGAGGACATGATGCCGCGCTATTTCGAAGCCCTCGACGCCCTCGAGAGCTGAGGAGGCCCCGATGCCCGCCTTGAAGATCCGCGCCGGCACCACGCTGGAAGGCCTCAACGCCCGGGGCGTCGGCCATCTGCCGGGCTGGTTCGGCTTCGAGGCGGTGGGCCTGGCCCCCGGGCGGCTGTCGGCACGCATGCTGATCCGCCCGGAGATGCTGGCGCCCAACGGCTACCTGCACGCCGCGGCGATCATCGCGCTGGCCGACACCGCCGCCGGTTACGCCACCCGGGCCCACCTGCCCGACGGTGCAAGCAGCTTTACCACCATCGAACTCAAGACCAACTTCTTCGGCACCCAGGCCGAGGGCGTGCTGCTGTGCGAGGCAACCGCCGTGCATGGGGGCCGCCACACCCAGGTGTGGGACGCCGAAGTGAGCAGCGGGGGCAGCGGCAGCCGCCTCGCCCTGTTCCGCTGCACCCAGATGATCCTGTGGCCGAAGGGCCCGCAGAGCTGAGGAAACACCGATGACCGATGCCCCGAAGAAAGCCGCCGCACCCGTCGATTTCTACTTCGACTTCTCGTCGCCCTACGGCTATTTCGCCGCCGAAAAGATCGACGCCCTGGCCGCCCGTCACGGGCGCACGGTGCATTGGCACCCCTTCCTGCTCGGCGTCACCTTCAAGGTGACCGGGCTCGGCCCGCTTCCCGCGATTCCGCTGAAGGGGGCCTATTCGATGCACGACATCGAGCGCTCGGCGCGCTTCTTCGGGCTGCCCTACCGGCAGCCGAGCACCTTCCCGATCCCCACCCAGCACGCCGCGCGGGCCTTTCTGTGGCTCAACGACCGCAGCCCGCAGAAGGCGCGGGAGTTCGGCCTGGCGGCCTACCGGGCGTATTTCGTGGATGACGTGAATATCTCCGATCTCGGCGCGGTGCTCGACATTGCCGCCGGGGTGGGCGTCGACCGGGACGATCTGTCGGCGGTGCTCGCCGGCACCGAGATCAAGGCGCGGCTTGCCGCCGAGGTCGACCTCGGGCTGGCCCGCGGGGTGTTCGGGTCGCCCTTCATCATTGTCGACGGCGAAGCCTTCTGGGGCGCCGACCGGCTGCCCCAGGTGGAGCGCTGGCTGGCCGAGGGCGGATTCTGAGCCTGCCTGCGGGCGCGCGTGGATAATCCCATGCTGTCTGCAAGCCCTCTTCAACCCGGAGACACCATGTCCGCACCGATCGACTTCTACTTCGACTTTTCCTCTCCCTACGGCTACCTTGCCTCCGAGCAGATCGAGGCCCTGGCGGCCCGCCACGGCCGCGCCGTGATGTGGCACGCCATCGTGCTCGACGCCCAGTTCCAGCCCCAGGGCGGGGTCAAGATTCCGCTGGCGCTGCTGCGCACTGAATACGCCCGGCGTGACTGCGAACGCTCAGCCGCCTTCCTGGGCCTTCCCTACCAGACCCCCAGCCCCTACCCGGTGCACACCGAGCACGCCGCCCGCGCCTTCCAGTGGCTCAGCGACCGCAACCCGGACGAAGCCCGGGCCTTTGCCCACGGGGTGTTCCGCGCTTATTTCGTCGACGGCCGCAACATCGCAGAGCCGGCCGTGCTGCTCGAGATCGCCGGCGCCCTGGGGCTGGACCGCGAGGAAGTCTCGAACGCCTTCTCCGACCTGGCCACCAAGGCCCGCCTGAAGGCCGAGATCGACCTGGCGGAAGCCCGCGGCGTGTTCGGCTCGCCCTTCTTCATCGTCGAGGGCGAGGGTTTCTGGGGCCCCGACCGCCTGCCCCAGCTCGAGCGCTGGCTCGAATCCGGCCCCTTCTGATCCGGAGGCAGCCATGAAACGCATCTGCGTGTTCTGCGGCTCGCGCTCCGGCGTGCGGCCGGCCTACCGGGCGGCGGCCGAGGCCGTCGGCGCGTTGTTTGCCGAGCGCGGCATCGAACTGGTGTATGGCGGCGGCAACGTCGGCCTGATGGGCATCGTCGCCGACGCCTGCCTGGCCGCCGGCGGCCGGGTGGTGGGCGTGATCCCGCGGGCGCTGCTCGAATGGGAGGTCGGCCACGAGGGCCTGACCCGCCTCGAGGTGGTCGACTCGATGCACACCCGCAAGGCCCGCATGGCCGAGCTGGCCGACGCTTTCATCGCCCTGCCGGGCGGGCTGGGCACCTTCGAGGAGCTCTTCGAGATC
Source organism: Zoogloea sp. (assembly GCA_023150125.1). Classification (GTDB taxonomy): domain Bacteria; phylum Pseudomonadota; class Gammaproteobacteria; order Burkholderiales; family Rhodocyclaceae; genus Zoogloea. The sequence continues at coordinate 18,746 of JAKLLM010000002.1, read as the reverse complement.
CTCACCTGGGCCCAGCTCGGCTTCCACAGCAAGCCGGTCGGCCTGCTCAACGTGGAGGCTTATTACCAGCCGCTGGTCCAGATGATGGAGCGGGGCGTCGCCGAAGGCTTCATGAAGGCCGAGAACCGCGGCCTGTTGCTGGTGGAGGACAACGTGAATGCGCTGCTGCGGACGATGGGGGCCTACCACCCGCCGGCCGTCGGCAAGCGCATTCGCGACGAGAAGCAGTTGTAGCCAATAAAAAAGACGGAGCGAGAGGAGACCCATGAGCATCATCAAATCCAGCATCAACCCCCGGTCTGCGGAATTCCAGGCCAATGCCGCCGCGCTGGGCAAAACGGTGGCCGACCTGCGCGAGCAGGCTGCCCGGGTGTCCCTCGGCGGCGGCGAGGCGGCCCGCGCCAAGCACACCGCCCGCGGCAAGCTGCTGCCCCGCGACCGGGTCGACCACCTGCTCGACCCGGGCACCGCCTTCCTCGAGGTCGGCCAGCTCGCGGCGCTGGGCATGTACGACAACGAGGCGCCGTCGGCCGGCGTCATCACCGGCATCGGCCGGGTAAGCGGCGTGGAGTGCATGATCGTCGCCAACGATGCCACCGTGAAGGGCGGCACCTATTACCCGATGACCGTCAAGAAGCACCTGCGCGCCCAGGAGATCGCCCAGCAGAACAAGCTGCCGTGCATCTACCTCGTCGATTCCGGTGGTGCCTTTCTGCCCAAGCAGGACGAGGTCTTCCCCGACCGCGACCACTTCGGGCGGATCTTCTTCAACCAGGCCAACATGTCGGCCGAGGGCATCCCGCAGATCGCGGTGGTGATGGGCTCGTGCACCGCCGGCGGCGCCTACGTGCCGGCGATGAGCGACGAGACCATCATCGTGAAGAACCAGGGCACCATCTTTTTGGGTGGCCCGCCGCTGGTGAAGGCCGCCACCGGCGAGGTGGTGAGCGCCGAAGACCTGGGCGGCGGCGACGTACACACCCGCGTCTCCGGCGTCGCCGACCACCTGGCCGAGAACGACACCCACGCCCTGCACATCGCCCGGCGCATCGTCGCCAACCTCAACCGGGTCAAGCCCGTCGGCCTCGACCTGCTCTCCGCCGAAGAGCCGCTCTACGACCCGGCCGAGCTCTACGGCGTGATCCCCACCGACACCCGCAAGCCCTACGACGTGCGTGAGGTGATCGCCCGCGTCGTCGATGGCTCGCGCTTCGACGAGTTCAAGGCCCGCTACGGCACCACGCTGGTCACCGGCTTCGCGCGGCTCTACGGCATGCCGGTGGGCATCGTCGCCAACAACGGCATTCTGTTCGGCGAGTCGGCCCAGAAGGGCGCGCACTTCATCGAGCTGTGCGCCCAGCGCGGCATCCCGCTGGTCTTCCTGCAGAACATCACCGGCTTCATGGTCGGCCGCAAATATGAAAACGGCGGCATCGCCAAGGACGGCGCCAAGATGGTCACCGCCGTCGCCACCGCCCAGGTGCCCAAGCTCACGGTGCTGATCGGCGGCAGCTTCGGCGCCGGCAACTACGGCATGTGCGGTCGTGCCTACAGCCCGCGCTTCCTGTGGATGTGGCCCAACAGCCGCATCTCGGTGATGGGTGGCGAGCAGGCCGCCAGCGTGCTCGCCACCGTGCGCCGCGACGGCATCGAGACCAAGGGCGGCAGCTGGAGCGCCGAGGACGAGGAAGCCTTCAAGGCCCCGATCCGCCAGCAGTACGAGGACCAGGGCCACCCCTACTACGCCACTGCCCGCCTGTGGGACGACGGCGTGGTCGACCCGGCCCAGACCCGCCGCGTGCTCGGCCTGTCCCTGTCGGCCAGCCTCAACGCGCCGATCCAGCCGACCAAGTTCGGGCTGTTCCGGATGTAAGAAGCGGTGGGGAGCAACGGGTGAGGAGTGAGGAGGCCCTGCATTGGCCTCCCGCGCTGGCGGTTGCGAGCGCACCTCTCCGTCAGCCCGCTCTCCTCACTCCTCACGGAGAAAACATGTACGAGACACTCGAAATCCTCCGCGAAGGCGGCGTCGCGACGATCTGGATGAACCGCCCGGACGTGCACAACGCCTTCAACGAGCAGCTCATCGCCGAACTCACCGCCGCCTGCCAGGCCCTCGACGCCGACGACGCCGTGCGCGTGGTGGTGCTCGCCGGGCGCGGCAAGAGCTTCTCGGCCGGCGCCGACCTCAACTGGATGCGCCGCGCTGCCGGGGCCCCGGTCGAGGCCAACCTCGCTGATGCCCGCAAACTGGCCGGCATGCTGCGCACCCTCGCCGAGATGAACAAGCCCACCATCGCCCGCGTGCATGGTGCGGCGCTGGGCGGCGGCATGGGCCTCGCGTCTGCCTGCGACATCTGCATCGCCGGCGAGGGCGCGGTGTTCGCCACCTCCGAGGTGCGCTTCGGGATCATCCCGTCGGCGATCAGCCCCTACGTCATCCGCGCCATCGGCGCCCGCCAGGCCGGCCGCTACTTCCAGACCGCCGAGCGGATCTCCGCCGCGCGGGCCCGTGAGCTCGGCCTGGCCCACGAGGTGGTCGCCGCCGATGCGCTCGACGCCAAGGTGGCCGAGATCGTCGGTGCCCTGCTGCAGGGCGGGCCGCGCTCGCAAGGCGCCGCCAAAGCGCTGATTCGCGCGGTGGCCGACCAGCCGGTGAGCGATGCCCTGGTCGAGGACACCGCCCGCCGCATCGCCACCTTGCGCGCCACGCCGGAGGCGCAGGAAGGCCTCGCCGCCTTCCTCGACAAGCGCCCGGCGAGCTGGGTGGCCGGGGGCTGAGGGCAGGCGCCGTGGACATCGCGCTGCCGGATCTCGCTGCCGCCGCCGAGGGCCTCAAGCCGCTCCTCGACTGGCGCGGCGTGCCGGTCGACCTGGCCTCGCTGGCGGCCCTGGCGGCCGGCCTGGGCTGGGCCAGCGGGCTGCGCCTGTATGCGCTGGTCTTCGTGCTCGGGGCGCTGGCCCGCTTTGGCGGCGTGCAGCTGCCCGGTGGCCTCGGCGTGCTGGCCCATCCGCTGGTGCTCGGCATCTCGGGCCTGCTGCTGCTCGTCGAGTTCTTCGCCGACAAGCTGCCCTGGCTCGATTCGGCCTGGGACGCGGTGCACACCTTCATCCGCATCCCGGCCGGCGCCGCGCTGGCCGCCGCCGTGATGGGCGACCAGGGCGGGGCGCTGCAGGTGGCGATGGGCCTCGTCGGCGGCACGCTGGCGGCCGGCACGCATCTGGCCAAGGCCGGCGCCCGGGCAGCGATCAACACCTCGCCCGAGCCGGTCAGCAATGTCACCACCTCGCTGGGCGAGGACGTGCTCTTCGCCGGCGGCATGTGGGCGCTGGTGCACCAGCCGCTGCTGTTCCTGGCCGGGCTGGCGGTGTTCTTCATTGTGGCGCTGCTCCTGATCTGGGCGCTGTGGAAATTCATCAAACGGGTGTTCCGCCGGCCGCCACGGCCGCTGGCGGGGGCCTGACAAAATAACAATGCAAACGGAGGAGATCCGATGTTCAACAAGATCCTGATTGCCAATCGCGGAGAGATCGCGTGTCGCGTCATCAAGACCGCGCGGCGGCTCGGCATCAAGACGGTGGCGGTGTATTCCGACGCCGACGCCGGCGCGCGCCACGTGCGCCTCGCCGACGAGGCGGTGCATATCGGCCCGGCGGCGGCCCGCGAGAGCTACCTCGTCATCGAGCGCATCATCGCCGCGGCCAGGCAGACCGGCGCCCAGGCGATCCACCCGGGCTACGGCTTCCTGTCCGAAAACGAAGACTTCTGCGAGGCCTGCGACGCGGCGGGCATCGTCTTCATCGGCCCGCCGGTGTCGGCGATCCGCGCGATGGGCTCCAAGTCGGAGGCCAAGAAGCTGATGGAGAAGGCCCGGGTGCCGCTCACCCCCGGCTACCACGGTGACCACCAGGAGCCCGGCTTCCTCAACGTGCAGGCCGACGCCATTGGCTACCCGGTGCTCATCAAGGCGGCGGCGGGCGGCGGTGGCAAGGGCATGCGGCTGGTTGAAAAAAGCGCCGACTTCCTCGACGCGCTGGCCTCGTGCAAGCGCGAGGCGGCGGCCAGCTTCGGCTCCGACCACGTGCTGGTCGAGAAATACCTCACCCGCCCGCGCCACATCGAGATCCAGGTGTTCGGCGATACCCTGGGCAACTACGTGTACCTGTTTGAGCGCGACTGCTCGGTGCAGCGCCGCCACCAGAAGGTGCTTGAGGAGGCGCCGGCCCCCGGCATGACCCCCGAGCGCCGCGCCGCGATGGGCCAGGCCGCCGTCGACGCGGCCCGCGCGGTGGGCTACGTGGGTGCCGGCACCGTCGAGTTCATCGCCAACCAGGACGGCAGCTTCTACTTCATGGAGATGAACACCCGCCTGCAGGTGGAGCACCCGGTCACCGAGATGATCACCGGGCTCGACCTGGTCGAGTGGCAGCTCCGCGTGGCCTCCGGCGAGCCGCTCCCGATGGCCCAGGAGCAGCTCGCCATCAACGGCCACGCCCTCGAGGCGCGGATCTACGCCGAAGACCCGGCCAAGGGCTTCCTGCCCTCCACCGGCCGCCTGGTGCACCTGGCGCCGCCCGACGAGAACATGCACGTGCGGGTCGACACCGGCGTCGAGGAGGGCGACGAGATCAGCCCCTTCTACGACCCGATGATCGCCAAGCTCATCGTGTGGGACGTCAACCGCGACCGCGCCCTGGCGCGCATGCTGCAGGCGCTGGCCCACTACCGGGTGGTCGGCGTGGCCAACAACGTCGAGTTCCTGTCGCGGCTCACCGCCTGCCCGGCCTTCGCCAATGCCGACCTCGACACCGGCCTCATCGAGCGCGAAAAGGACTACCTCTTCCCCGAGCAGGCCGGCGCCAGCCGCGAGGCCTGGCTGGCGGTGGCCCTGGCCGAGCTGCTGCGCGAGCGTGAGCGCGCCGCCCAGCAGGCCGCCCGCCACCCTGAGCCGGCCTCGCCGTGGCACCAGCGCGACGGCTGGCGGCTCAACACCGACGCCCGCCGCAGCCTGATCTTCCGCCTCGGCGACGAGCAGAAGCTGCTCTCGGTCGAGAGCCGCGGCAACGCCTTCGCGATCGGCCTGGACGGCGTGACCAGCCTCGTCAGCGGCAGCCTCAACCCGCGCGGCCTGCTGCGCGCCGAGTTCGACGGCCTGCGCACCACCGCCACGGTGGTGGTCGCCGGCGAGCGCCGGCACGTTTTCGGCCACGGCCGGGCCTGGCAGTTTGCGGCGGTCGACCCGCTGCACCACGCGGGCGAGGGCGGCGGCGCCGAGGGCGGCCTGCTCGCGCCGATGCCCGGCAAGGTGATCGCGCTGATCGCCGCAGCTGGCGCCACGGTGGACAAGGGCGCGCCGCTGCTGATCCTCGAGGCGATGAAGATGGAGCACACCATCACCGCGCCGGCCGCCGGCACCGTCAAGGGCTTCCACTTCGCGGTGGGTGACCAGGTGGGCGACGGTGCCGAGCTGGTCGATTTCGAGCCCACGCCGGCCTGAGCGCCGGCGGCTTACCCCGGCTCCCGCAACCCGCACAGACGGGCGGGAGCCCCATTCACAACACTGCCGGAGGAGACACGGTAGATGAGCAACACCCTGAGTTACGTCCACGGGGCCTCGGGACAGGCCCTGATCGGCCAGACCATCGGCCAGTATTTCGATGAAGCCTGCGCCCGCCACGCCGCGCAGGAGGCGCTGGTGGTGCGCCACCAGAACGTCCGCCTGACCTACGCCGAACTGCGCAGCAAGGTGGATGCCCTGGCCTGCGGCCTGCGCCGCCTGGGCCTCGCGCCCGGCGAGCGGGTGGGGCTGTGGTCGCAGAACAACCACGAATGGGCGCTGGCCCAGTTCGCCACCGCCAAGGCCGGGCTGGTGCTGGTCAACATCAACCCGGCCTACCGCCGCAGCGAACTCGAATACGCCCTCAACAAGGTCGGCTGCCGGGCGCTGATCCTCTCGCCGGCCTTCAAGAGCAGCGACTACCTGGCGATGCTCGCCGACCTGGCGCCCGAACTGGCCCACTGCGAACCCGGCCTGCTGCGCGCCCACCGCCTGCCGAGCCTGGAGATCGTGATCCGCCTCGGCACCGAGCGCAGCCCCGGCATGCTCAACTTCGGCGACCTGCTCGCCCCGCCCGGGCGCGACGAACTCGCCGAGCTTGCCGAGCTGGGCGAGCGCCTGCAGTTCGACGACCCGATCAACATCCAGTTCACCTCGGGCACCACCGGCAACCCCAAGGGCGCGACGCTGTCGCACCACAACATCCTCAACAACGGCTTCTTCGTCGGCGAGGCGATCCGCCTGCGCGAAGGCGACCGGGTGTGCATTCCGGTGCCGCTCTACCACTGCTTCGGCATGGTGATGGGCAACCTGGGCTGCCTCACCCACGGCGCCACCATGGTCTACCCGGCCGAAGCCTTCGAGCCGCTGGCCGTGCTGCAGGCGGTGGCCGAGGAGCGCTGCACCGCCAGCTACGGCGTGCCGACGATGTTCATCGCCCAGCTCGACCACCCGGAGTTCGCCCGCTTCGACCTCTCCAGCCTGCGCACCGGCATCATGGCCGGCAGCCCGTGCCCGATCGAGGTGATGAAGCGCGTCATCGACAAGATGAACATGGGCGAGGTGACCATCGCCTACGGCATGACCGAGACCTCGCCGGTGAGCTTCCAGAGCAGCGCCGACGATTCCATCGAGCGCCGGGTGTCCACGGTGGGCCGCGTCCAGCCCCACTGCGAGGTCAAGATCGTCGACAACGAGGGCCGCATCGTGCCCCGCGGCACCCCGGGTGAGCTGTGCACCCGCGGCTACTCGGTGATGCTCGGCTACTGGGGCGACGAGGCGAAGACCGCGGAAGCCATCGACCGCGCCGGCTGGATGCACACCGGCGACCTCGCGGTGATCGATGACGAGGGCTTCTGCAACATCGTCGGGCGCATCAAGGACATGGTGATCCGCGGCGGCGAGAACATCTACCCGCGCGAGATCGAGGAGTTCCTCTACCGCCACCCCAAGGTGCTCGACGTGCAGGTCGTGGGCGTGCCCGATCCGAAATACGGCGAGGAACTCTGCGCCTGGATCATCGTCCGTGAAGGGCAGCGCCTCACCGAGGACGAGGTGCGCGCCTTCTGCCAGGGCCAGATCGCCCACTACAAGATCCCTCGCTACATCAGCTTCGTGGAGAGCTTCCCGATGACCGTCACCGGCAAGATCCAGAAATTCCAGATCCGCGAAAAAATGAAGCAGACCCTCGGTCTGCTGGACACGGCCACGGCCTGAAGGAGCGCACATGAACCTGCCTACCCACGTCCGCATCGTCGAGATGGGCCCCCGCGACGGGCTGCAGAACGAAAAGCAGATCGTCAGCACCGACACCAAGGTCGAGCTGGTGGCCCGCCTCGGCGCGGCCGGCCTCCAGGCCATCGAGGCGGCCTCCTTCGTGTCGCCCCGCTGGGTGCCCCAGATGGGCGACGCCGCCGAGGTGATGGCGCGCATCGAGCGCCTGCCGGGCGTCAGCTACCCGGTGCTCACCCCCAACCTGCAGGGCTTCGAGGCCGCCCTGGCCGCCGGCGCCACCGAGGTGGCGGTGTTCGGTGCGGCCTCCGAATCCTTCAGCCGCAAGAACATCAACTGCTCCATCGCCGAATCCCTGGTCCGCTTCGAGCCGGTGATGGCAGCCGCCCAGGCTGCCGGCGTGCGGGTGCGCGGCTACGTCTCCTGCGTGCTGGGCTGTCCCTACGAGGGCGAGATCAGCCCCGAGGCAGTGGCCGGCGTGGCCGCCACGCTCTTCGAGATGGGCTGCTACGAGGTGAGCCTGGGCGACACCATCGGCGCCGGCACGCCGGGCAAGACGCGCCGCATGCTCGACGCGGTGGCACGCCGGGTGCCGGTGGGCAAGCTCGCCGGCCACTACCACGACACCTACGGGCAGGCGGTGGCCAACGTGTACGCCTCGCTGGAGGCCGGCGTGGCCTGCTTCGACAGCGCCGTGGCCGGGCTCGGCGGCTGCCCCTATGCGCCGGGCGCGTCCGGCAACGTCGCCACCGAGGACGTGGTATACATGCTCGACGGCCTCGGCATCGAAACCGGCATCTCGCTGGACGCGCTGGTCGAGACCGCCGGCTGGATCAGCGAGCGGCTCGGCCGCCCGCCTGCCTCCAAGGTGGCCCGGGCCGTGCTCGCCAAGCGCGCCAAGGCCTGTCACTGAGTTTGTAACTGAACCTGCCACTGAACCTACGACGACCCGCCGCCCATGAGCGGCGGGCATCCACCCCCAGAGCGTTTCATGAGTGTCCCTTCCCCCTGCATCAACCTGTGCCGCATGAGCCCGACCAGCGGTTATTGCGAGGGCTGCCTGCGCAGCATCGCCGAGATCACCGAATGGGGCCGCGCCGACGACGGCCGCAAGCGCGCGATCCTGCAAGAGGTCGCCCGTCGCAAGGCGGCCATCGAGGCAGCCGGTGCCGCCAGCGCCGGCCTGCGGAGCCCGTCATGAGCCAGGACAGCCCCTGCATCGGCATCTGCGAGATCGACGAATCGGGCTACTGCATCGGCTGCGGCCGCAGCGCCGATGAGATCTTCGGCGAGACCGACTCCCCCGCGGCCGACCAGGAGGTCGCCACCGAGGTCCTCACGCCCGTCGCCGGCAGCCCCGGCGACGCCTCCGGCTGAGCGGCCCGGCGTGGCGCGCGTACATCTTCCGCCCTCCATCGAGGTGCTGGAGCGGGGCTGGCTGTCGGCCAACAACGTGCTGCTGTTCGACGGCGGCGTGGCGACGCTCATCGACAGCGGCTACGTCAGCCATGCCGGGCAGACCGTGGCGCTGCTGCGGGAAGCCCTCGGCGGGCGGCGGCTGGCCGGCCTCCTCAACACCCATTCGCACTCCGACCACATCGGCGGCAACGCGGCGGTCCAGCGGGCCTTTGGCTGCACCATCGGCGTGCCGGCCGGCATCGCGCCGGCCGTCGCCGCCTGGGACGAGGCGGCGCTGCTGCTCAGCGTAGCGGACCAGCGCGGCGAGCCCTTCAAGGCCGACCACCACGTGGCGGCCGGCGAGCGCCTCGCGATGGGCGGCTTCGAGTGGCAGGCGCTGGCGGCGCCCGGCCACGACATGGACGCCCTGGTCTTCCACTCGCCGGACGCCCGCGGGCTGATCTCGGGGGATGCCCTGTGGCGCAACGGCTTCGGCATCCTGTTTGCCGAGGTGATCGGCGACGGTGGCGGCCTGGAAGCGGCCCGCGCCACCCTCGAAGCCCTCGCGCGCCTGTCCGTGGACTGGGTCATCCCCGGCCACGGGGCGCCCTTCGTCGAGGTCGATGAGGCCCTCGAGGCGGCCTTCGCACGCCTGCGCTACTTCGAGGAGGACGGCGCCCGCATCGCCCGCAACGCGATCCGTGCCTGCGTCACCTTCTGGCTGCTCGAGCGCCGGCGCGTGGCCCTCGACGACCTGCCGGCCCACCTGGCGAGCGTGCCGCTCTACCGGGAGGCCAACCGGCGCTTCCTCGGCCTCACGCCGGAGGCCCTGGCCGGCTGGCTGGTGGATGAGCTGCTGCGCGCCGGCCGGGCCCGGCGCAGCGAAGGTTTCCTGGAAGTCACGTAAAGTCACGTTTGCGTGAGTTTTTGTGGCGCTTCGCGGTAGCGCGGGCGCCCACATTGTTTATCCTGTTGCGGCGTGGGCTGCATCTCGTGTCGCAAACGCCCGACAGACTGGCACCTTCAGACCGGTCGTCTTCCCGGAAACAGCTTAGTCATGCAACTCGTCATCATCAGCGGCCTGTCCGGCTCCGGCAAGAGCGTTGCGCTCAACGTCATGGAGGATTCCGGGCACTACGTGGTCGACAACCTGCCGTCGGCCCTCCTGCCCCAGCTCGTCACCCACCTGCGCGGGGCTGGCTACCAGCGCATCGCGGTGGCCATCGACGTGCGCTCGGGCAGCGGCATCGCGGCGCTCCCGCGGCAGCTCGAAACCCTGCGCAGCATGGTGCGCGACGTGCGCTTCCTGTTCCTCGATGCCCGCGACGACACGCTCATCGCGCGCTTCTCCGAAACCCGCCGCAAGCACCCGCTGGGCGACGACAGCCTGACCCTCGCCGAGGCCATCGCCCGCGAGCGCGAGGCCCTCGCACTGGTGGCCGAGCTCGGCCATCGCATCGACACCAGCGACCTGTCGGCCAACACCCTGCGCAACTGGGTGAAGAGCTTCATGAACCTCGAGGCGGGCAGCCAGATCACGCTGCTGTTCGAATCCTTCGGCTTCAAGTACGGCATTCCGGTGGATGCCGACCTCGTCTTCGACGTACGCTGCCTGCCCAACCCACACTACGACCCGGTGCTGCGGCCGCTCACCGGGCGCGACCAGCCGGTCATCGATTTTCTCGAGCGGGTGCCCGAGGTCGGCCGGATGGTCGGCGACATCTACGCCTTCGTCGCCTCCTGGCTGCCGTCTTACGTCAACGACAACCGCAGCTATCTCACGGTGGCCATCGGCTGCACCGGCGGCCAGCACCGCTCGGTGTACATCGCCGAACAGCTGGCCGAGCGGCTGCGCGATTCGGCCCGCATCCTGGTGCGGCACCGCTCCTTCAAGTGAGCCGCGGGCCGGCCCTGCGTGCCTGGCTGGCGGCCTGGGCGCGTCACCTGAGGGCCGGCGACCTGCTGGTGCTGGCGCTGGCTGTTGGGGTGTGCATCGCCTCGGCGCTGGGCCTGTGGCAGGGTGGGCGGCCGGACAAGGCCGTCATCCGGGCCGGCGGCAAGGTCTTTCTGGAGGTCGACCTCAGTGCGCCGCGCATCGTCGAGGTGCCGGGGCCGCTGGGCCGCACCCGCATCGAGATCCAGCCCGGCCGCGCCCGCGTGGCCGCCGACCCCGGGCCGCGCCAGTACTGCGTGCGCCAGGGCTGGCTGGCGACGGCCGGTGCGGTGGCCATCTGCGCGCCCAACCAGGTCAGCCTCGCGCTGGCGGGGCGTAACGCCGACTATGACTCCCTCAGCTACTGAGATCGAACTCCGCCCCACCGCCGACGATCACCGGATCGCGCGGCATGCGGCGGCGGCCATCGTGCTGACGGTGGCCGAGGCGGCCATCCCGCTGCCCCTGCCGGGGGTCAAGCCCGGCCTCGCCAACATCGTCACCCTCGTCGTGCTGGCCCGCTGGGGCTGGCGCGAGGCGGCCTGGGTGGCGCTGTTGCGGGTGATCGTGGGCAGCCTGGTGCTGGGGCAGTTCCTGGCGCCGGGCTTCTTCCTGAGCCTGGCCGGCGGGCTGGCCAGCCTGGTGGCGCTGGGCGTTTCCATGCATCTGCCGCGGCGTGTCTTCGGCCCGGTGAGCCATAGCGTGCTGGCGGCCTTTGCCCACTTCGCCGGTCAGCTGGTGGTGGCGCGCATCTGGCTGGTGCCCCACGACGGGGTGTTCTACCTGGTGCCGGTCTTCGCACTGGCGGCGACGGTCTTCGGGCTGGTCAATGGGCTGGTGGCGGCGCGGCTGCTGGAGGCGCGCGGGGGCTGAGGGCGATGGGTTCCTAGCGCCGCCGCTTCTTGGTGCCCGGCCACGCGGCCGGCTTGTCCGGCAGGCCGAGGGCGGCGCGGGAGAGGCGGTCGGCGTCCGGGTTGCGGTGGCGCGGCACCCATTCGAGGCGGGTGGAGGCAAAGCCGTCGAGCTGCCCGCGGATACTGGCGATCAGCACCTTCAGTCGGGCCACCTGTGTCACCGCCTCGCCGCGCAGGTGGCGCACCGCGAAATCGCTGTCGCCCCGCAGCACCAGATGCCGTGCGCCGGCTTCCCGGGCCAGCTCCAGGGCCTTGCCGAGGGCCAGCAGCTCGGCTTCGTTGTTGCAGCCGTTGCCCGGCGCCTGGGCCGAGTAGTCGTGGCGCTGCCCGAGGGGCCCGAGCAGCACCGCGCCGAGGCCCAGCCGGCCCGGGTTTGGCTGGGCCGAGCCGTCGAACCACAGCTGCCATTCGGCCGGCGGGGGTGTGTCCGGAGGGCTTGCGGGGGCGCTCATGGTCGTGGTGTCGGCGCGTGTCGTGGTGGGCGGGGCCCATCGGCCGCGCGCCCGGGGAGGCAGCAGCGGCCTTGCCTGGTGCGGTGGGTCAGATCTTCAGCCGCCCGCCTTCGAGCGGCGGGCACCAGAAGTATGCCCCCGACACCGGCCGGGTGAAGCGGAACAGCGCGTCGACGATGCCGTCCTCCAGCCCCACCATGCGGCGCAGCTGGGCCTGGAAGGCGTCGGTGGTGTGGCCGAAGGCGACGAACATCAGGCCCGCGTCGGGGCCGGCGTTCCAGGGCATCGAGCGGCGTACCACGAAGGCTTCGGGGCTGAAGCTCTCCTGGGCGGTGCGCTTGACGTGGGCCGATTCGGGGGCGTCGTCGAGCTCTTCGTTGTCGCTGCGGCGACGGCCGATGCAGTCGTCGCGCTCTTCGGGCTGCATGGCTTCGAAACGGCCGAAGTTGTGCACCCAGCGCTGCACGGCGACGAGGCTGGAGCCGTCGGCGGCGATGGCGGCGGCGACGGCTTCGTCGCCCTCCGGGTTCTCGGTGCCGTCTTCATAGCCGGTGAGGTCGCGGCCGCTGCCGTGCTTGAAGGCGTCCCAGGCTTCAAGCAGGCGGAAGGCGGGGGCGAGGGCGTGCTCGACCCGGCGGCTCTGCAGCAGCAGTTCGCCGCGGTCGCTGCCGCGCAGCCACAGCCACAGGGCGGCGGGCGTCGAGGGGATGTCCACGCCCGGGCCGGCCAGGGGCGGGAAGGGCTTGAGGCCGGGCACCTTGCGGCCGATGGCCGACAGCGGCGCCTGGCCGAGGCCGGCGACGATGTGTTCGCCATCGACGAGATCCCGCAGCGCGGCGAGGCCGGCACGGGCGTCGGTGTCGGGTTCGAGGCTGAAGACGAGGTAACGGGCGTGGGGGGGCAGGGGCGCGAGGATGCCGGGCTGCGGGGTGGGCATGACTGTCTCCGGGGTGCTGCGAATGCGTTGCGTGGGCGAGGCCCGCGTCAGCCGCCGGCCCGGCCGAGCCGGTAGAGGGCGACGCTGGCGAGGAAGTTGGGTTCGTCGACGATCACCTTGTCCTCGTCGAAGGCGAGGCGCTCGCGGATCAGGATGCCCTCTTGTGCGCACAGGGCGTCGAAGTCGGCGATGGTGAAGAAGCGCACGTTGGGCGTGTCGTACCACTGGTAGGGCAGGTTCTTCGAGACCGGCATGCGCCCGTTGAGGATGGCCTGGCGGTGGCGCCAGTAGGCGAAGTTGGGGAAGCTGACCACCGCCTCGCGGCCGACCCGCAGCATCTCGGCCAGGATGCCCTGGGTGTTGCGCATGGCCTGCAGCGAGAGGCTCATGATGACGTGGTCGAAGAAACCGTCGTCGAAGCCGGCGAGGCCCTGCTCCATGTCGATCTGGATCACGTTGATGCCGTTGCGGGCGCAGGCGACGATGCGCTCGGGGTCGTTCTCGACGCCGTAGCCGCGCACCTGGCGCACCTGGGTGAGGTGGCGCAGCAGGCTGCCGTCGCCGCAGCCGAGGTCGAGCACCCGCTCGCCGGGCTCGATCCAGTTGGCGATCACGTCGTAGTCGTAGCGTTGGTAGCTCATGCTCAGACCTCGATGTTGTCGATGTAGGCCCGCAGCACCGCGTGGTACTGGGGGTCGTCGAGAAGGAAGGAGTCGTGGCCGGCGGGGCAGTCGATCTCGGCGTAGCTCACCCGGCGGTCGCTGTGCATCAGCGCATAGACGATCTCGCGGCTGCGCGACGGGGCGAAGCGCCAGTCGGTGGTGAAGGACACCACCAGGTAGTCGGCCTTGGCGCGGCCGAGGGCGGCCACCAGGTCGCCGTCGTAGTCGAAGGCCGGATCATAGTAATCCAGCGCCTTGGTCGTGAGCAGGTAGGTGTTGGCGTCGAAGTAGCCGGCGAACTTGTCGCCCTGGTAGCGCAGGTAGGACTCGATCTCGAACTCCACGTCGTAGCTGAACACCGGCTTGTCGTGGCGCAGGCTGCGGCCGAATTTCTGGTCCATCGAGTCGTCGGACAGGTAGGTGATGTGCCCCACCATGCGCGCCAGCGCGAGGCCGCGGGTGGGCACCACGCCGTGCTCGTAGTAGTGGCCGCCATGGAACTCGGGGTCTTTCAGGATGGCCTGGCGGGCGACTTCGTTGAAGGCGATGTTCTGGGCGGTGAGCTTGGGTGCCGAGGCGATCACCAGCGCATGGGCCACGCGGTCGGGGTACTGCAGGGTCCACGACAGCGCCTGCATGCCGCCGAGGCTGCCGCCGACCACCGCCGCGAAGCGCTGGATGCCGAGCCGGTCGGCCAGCCGCGCCTGGGCGTCCACCCAGTCCTCGACGGTGACGAAGGGGAAGTCGGCGCCCCACGGCTTGCCGGTGGCCGGGTTGATGCTGTTGGGGCCGGTGCTGCCGTAGCAGCCGCCCAGGTTGTTCACCCCGATGACGAAGAACTTGCGGGTGTCGAGGGGCTTGCCGGGGCCGACCAGGTTGTCCCACCAGCCTTCGGAATTCTTCTTGTCCGCGTAGGTGCCGGCCACGTGGTGGGAGCCGGACAGCGCGTGGCACACCAGCACCGCGTTGCTGCGCGCGGCGTTGAGGGTGCCGTAGGTTTCATAGACCAGGTCGTAGGCCGGGAGGACGCCGCCGCTCTTGAGGGGCAGCGGCGCGTCGAAGTGGGCCTGCCGGGGCTCGACCACCCCGACGGATTCGGCGGCGCATTGTGCGTGTGCGTGCATTCGTGTTTCGTCCCCAAAACGAAAAAACCCAGCTGGCGAACGGTCGCGAACTGGGCTGCCGTCGCTTTAGCCGCATTTTTTAAGCGCCCGCAAGCTGAAGGGTTCAAATCGGCGCTGAAGCAAAGATTAGCGCGCAGGCCGGGCCAAGTCAAACCGCCCGGCCGCGGCGCTAGAGTTTCTCGACGGCCTCGCGGACCCGGTCGGGTTCGTCGAGCTTGAGCAGGCGCTGCACCTTGGGGGCCAGGTCGGCGGCGTCGGCGCGCAGGATGGACTGCTTGACCTCGAGGATCTGCGCCGGGTGCATCGAGAACTGGCGCAGCCCCATGCCGATGAGGAGCCGCGTGCACTCGGGGTCGCCGGCCATCTCGCCGCACACCGACACCGGGACGCCGGCCTTGAGGCCGGTCTGGATGGTCTGGTGGATCAGCCGCAGCACGGCCGGGTGGAGCGGGTTGTAGAGGTGGGCGACGGCCTCGTTGCCGCGGTCGATGGCGAGGGTGTACTGGATGAGGTCGTTGGTGCCGATCGACAGGAACTGCAGCTTGCGCGTGAACGCGCCCAGGCACAGGGCCGCGGCGGGGACTTCGATCATGCCGCCGACCTCGACGGCCTCGTCGAACTTGATCTTGCGCTCGCGCAGCTGGGCCTTGGCCTTGTCGAGCAGGACCAGGGTCTGGTCGATCTCGTGGCTGCTGGCGAGCATCGGGATCAGGATCTTGAGCTTGCCGAACTGGCTGGCCCGCAGGAGCGCCCGCAGCTGGGTGAGGAACATCTTGGGCTCGGCGAGGCAGAAGCGGATCGCGCGCAGGCCGAGGGCCGGGTTGTCCTCCTGGCGGGTGGCGCCTTCGAGCTCCTTGTCGGCGCCGATGTCGAGGGTGCGCACGGTGACCGGCTTGCCGGCCATGGTCTTGACCACCGCCTTGTAGGCCTCGAACTGCTCGTCCTCGTTGGGCCAGGTGTCGCGGCTCATGAAGAGGAACTCGGTGCGGAACAGGCCGACGCCGTCGGCCTCGACGCCCTTGGCCTGGATGGCGTCGGGAGGCAGCTCGATGTTGGCGAGGATCTGCACCGGCTCGCCGTCGAGGGTGGCGGCGGGCATCGACTTGAGGCGCTTGAGGCGCGAGCGTTCGAGCTCGACGGCCGCCTTGCGCAGGCGGTATTCCTCGAGCACCCGCTCGTCCGGATCGACGATCACGACGCCGCGGGTGCCGTCGATGATGACCAGCTCGTCGTCCTTCACCACGTGGCGGATGTGGCGCAGCGCCACCACCGCCGGGATCGACAGGCTGCGGGCGACGATCGCGGTGTGGCCGGTGGGGCCGCCCACGTCGGTGATGAAGCCGGCCACCGCGTGGTCCTTGAAGCCGATGGTGTCGGTGGGGGAGAGGTCGTGGGCGACGATGATGGTGCCCAGCCCGTCCTTGCGCTTGGGCGGCAGGTGGCCCGGGTGGCCCAGCAGCACCTTGACGACCCGCTCGACCACCTGCACCACGTCGGCCTTGCGCTCCCGCAGGTAGGCGTCCTCGATGGCCTCGAACTGCTCGACCAGCAGCTCCATCTGCTGCACCAGCGCCCACTCGGCGTTGGCGCGGCGGGTGCGGATGAGGTGTTCGGCGGCCCCGACGAGCATCGGGTCTTCGAGGAACATGATGTGCATGCCCACGAAGGCGTCCACCTCGGAGGGTGCGGTGCCGGCGCCGGAGGATGCGAAACCAGATGGGCGTGGCCGATGGCGATGCCCTGGGAGACGGCGAGACCGTGGACGGTGAAGCTCATGGCTTTATGGGGAGTAGGTAGTGGGTAGTGGGCAGTGGGGGCTGGGGCCGCGGGCTGGGCGGGTATCACCCCCCCATTTCCCACTTCCCATTTCCTACCTCCCGCCCTATTCCCCTTCGCCGAACTTGTCGGCGATGAGGGCCTGGAGGGCGGCCATCGCGGCGTCGGCGTCGCTGCCGTCGGTGTCGATGACGATGGTGCTGCCCTTGGCGGCGGCGAGCATCATGACGCCCATGATGCTCTTGGCGTTGACGCGCTTGCCGTTGCGCTCGAGCCACACGTTGCAGGCGTAGGCGCTGGCGGTCTGGGTGAGCTTGGCGGAGGCGCGGGCGTGCAGGCCCAGCTTGTTGACGATGGCGGCTTCCTGGCGGGGCATGTTGTTCTTCCTGTCGTCCTTGAGGGGAGGCGGGTTGGCGTGGGGTTATTTCATGTGGACGACGCCCTCGCAGGCGCCGGCCACGGCTTTCTTGACGAGCACTTCCATCGCCCGTTCGCGGTAGGTGATCACGCGCAGCAGCATCGGCACATTGACCCCCGTGACGCCCTCGATGCGGCCGGGCTCGAGGAGCTTGGCGGCGGTGTTGGCGGGTGTGGCGCCGAGGATATCGGTGAGGATCAGCACTCCCTTGCCGCTGTCCACCAGCTCGATGAGGCGCCGGGCGAGGGGCAAGGCGTCGAGGGGGTCGTCCTGGCCCGAGATGCCGAGCTGCATCAGCTGGGCCGGGCGGCGGTTCATGACGTGGCTGACGCACTGGACGAGCGCTTCGCCGAGGGTGCCGTGGGTGATGAGGAGAATGCCGATCATTGCGGCCATTCTATCCGATGGGGGCAGCGGGGCAAGCCGCAAAGCGCCTTCGCGGGCTCAGTCGACAATGCTGGGCGGGGCGATGCCGTCGCCGTACTGCAGGCGGTCGTGGAGCGGGCGGGTGACCTGGATGCGGCCCGCGGCGTCCACCCGCAGGGCGTGCTCGATGCCGAAGCGGCGGGCGTAGTCGCGCCAGGCCTCGCCGCCCAGATACACCGGCTTGCTGGCGGCATCCGACAGGGTGCCGGCCGGGGTGCTGCCCGTCGGACGCGGGGTGATCAGTACGGTGACGGCCTGGGTGCCGCGGGCCGGGCGGCCGCTGCGCGGGTCGAGGAGGTGGCAGTAGCGTTCGCCGTCCATCTCGAAGAAGCGCTGGTAGTCACCCGAGGTGCCGATCGCTTCGCCGTCGCGCAGCGGCAGGCTGGCCAGGGGGCGGGGTTCCCGCGGGTGCTGGATGCCGACCCGCCACGGCGCCTCGCCCTTGCTGCCCAGCGCCAGCACGTTGCCGCCGATGTTGATGAGTGCGTTGCCGACACCGTGGGCCTTGAGGATGGCGGCGGCGCGGTCGAGCGCGTAGCCCTTGCCATAGCCGCCCAGGTCGAGCTGGACGGCCGGGTTGCGGCTGGTCACGGTGGTGCCGGCGATCGTCAGGTCGGCCATCTGCGGCCGTGCCGCCACCAGCGCGGCCAGCTGCGCCGGGTCGGGCCGGTGGGGCGTGAAGGTGTCGGTGTGGAAGCCCCACAGGGCGATCAGCTGGCCGAGGGCCGGGTTGAACAGCTGGTCGCCGGTGGCGGCGATCTGTTTGGCGTCGGCGAGCATCGCGGCGAGCTCGGGCGAGACGGGGATGCCCTGCTGGCCAGCGGCGATGGCGGTGTTGAGGGCGGTGAGCTCGGAGGGCTCCCAGGCGTGGTAGGCCCGGTGCAGGCGGTCGAATTCGCGCAGCACCTCGGCCATCGCGCCGCGCGCCCGGTCTTCGGAGGCGTCCCAGGTGAGCAGCTCGACCCGGGTGCCGAAGACGTAGGATTCCTGCTGGTGCAGGCGCTCGCGGCCGCAGCCGGCGAGGAGCCCCACGAGGGCGAGCACGGCCAGGAGCCGGGCGCCGGCAGCCCGCAGGCCGCCGGCCGGGGTGGTCAGGCGCACACCTCTTCCAGGGTGTCGATGACCGCGCCGGGCACGTCGAAGCCGGTCTGGTCGGTGATCTCGACCATGCAGGTGGGGCTGGTGACGTTGATCTCGGTGAGCCGCTCGCCGATCAGGTCGAGGCCGACGATGAGCAGCCCGCGCTGCCACAGGATCGGCGCCAGGTGCTCGGCGATGGCGCGCTCGCCGTCGGTGAGGGGCATCGCCACGCCGCGGCCGCCGGCGGCGAGATTGCCGCGGGTCTCGCCGGCCATCGGGATGCGCGCCAGCGAGTAGGGGATCACCTTCCCGCCGATGATCAGCACCCGCTTGTCGCCCT
>JAKLLM010000322.1 GCA_023150125.1 Zoogloea sp. | reverse complement strand
CCCGGCAGGCTCGCTGCACGCCCTCGAGCCCGCCGACTTCGCCGCCGACGCGGCCCGCGCCGAAGCCCCCGCCGGCTTCCACGGCGCCGGCCTGGGCGCGCTGCTGCAGCTGCTGCCCGCAGCCCTCGACCGCCTGCCGCAGATCAGCCTGATCGGCGTCGAGGCCGCCCGCGTGGCGCCCTTCTCGCCGGGCCTGTCGGCCAGCGTGGCGGCCCGCGTCGGCGACGCCGCGGCGCACATCCGGGAAGCCTGGCAATGACTCGACAAGGCAACGAGATCGAGCGCCTGCAGGCCGAGGTCGACGCCCTGCACCAGGCCAACGCCAGCCTGGAGCAGCAGATCGGCGCGGTCACCGAGATGATGGACGCGATGGTCGCCGAGGTCAGCGCCAAGTCACGCCAGCTCGAAGAGCGCAACGCCGAGCAGACCCGCCTCGGCGCCTTCATCGGCAACGTGATGGAGACCATGGACAGCCTGCTGCTGGTGGTCGACCGCTTCGGCAACATCAGCCGCGCCAACGCCGCCTTCCAGCGCAGCCTGGGGATTGCCCCGGCCGCGCTCATCGGCCGCTCCCCCGACAGCCTGCTGATCGCCGAGACCCTCGCCCCGCTGAAGGCTGCGTCGCCCAGCTTCGCCGCAGGCACGGTGCTGTTCCGCACCATCCTGCAGCGGGACGGCCTCGAGATCGAAACCTGCATGGCCAGCCAGCGGCCGGAGGCCGGGACCCTGCACTTCATGCTCCGCGCCACGCCCCTCTACAGCCCCAGCGGCAAGCTCGATGGCGCGGTGATCGTCGGCTCCGACATCACCGCCCTGCGCGCCCGGGAGCAGGCCCTGAAGGACAGCGAGCAGCGCTTTCGCGATTTCTCGTCGGTGTCGTCCGACTGGTTCTGGGAGACCGACGCCGAGATGCGCTTCACCACCTACGTCGGGCCCGACCGGAAGGGCCGGCCGCTGATCGAGATCGTGCGGGGCAAGCGCCGCGAGGATTTCGCCGCCCCCGACGACCTGGCCGATCACGCCAAATGGGACGCCCACCACGACCTGATCTCCCGGCACCAGGAGTTCCGCGACTTCGAATACCACCTCGACGCGCAAGTCATCGGCAAGGCCTGGTTCAGCGTGTCCGGCAAGCCCCGCTTCGGCCCCGACGGAGCCTTCCTCGGCTACCGGGGCACCACCAAGGACATCTCGGCCCGCAAGGCCATCGACGAAGAACTCCGCAGCCACCGCGACCACCTCTCCGAGCTGGTCGCCGCCCAGACGGCCGACCTCGTCCAGGCCAAGGAAAGCGCCGAGCGGGCCAACCAGCTCAAGAGCGAGTTCCTCACCAACATGTCCCACGAGTTCCGCACCCCCCTGCACGGCATCCTGTCGTATGCCAGCCTCGGGCTCAGCCGCCTCGGCAAGGTGCCGGAAGAAAAGATCTCCGGGTATTTCGAGCGCATCCACCAGAGCGGCAACCGCCTGTCTAACCTGGTGAGCGACCTGCTGTCCCTGTCCAAGCTCGAAGCCGGGCGGGTGCACTTCGAGCTCCGCCGCTCCGACGTGGCGGTGGTCGTCGAGCGGGTGCAGGGCGACCTCGCCGCCCTCATCGAGAGCCGCCGCCTCAAGATCGCCATCGAGCGCCGAAGCGCCAGCACCATCGCCGCCATCGACACGACCGAGTTCTTCCATGTGGTGCAGAACCTGCTCTCCAACGCCATCAAGTTCTCGCCGCAGGGCGGCACCATCACGCTGATCTACCGCGACGTGATGCTCGGCAGCCACGAGGCCCTCGCCATCGACATCCGCGACGAGGGCGTCGGCATCCCGCCGGGCGAGGAGAAGCGCATCTTCGACAAGTTCGTGCAGAGCAGCGCCACCAAGACCGGGGCCGGCGGCACCGGCCTGGGCCTCGCCATCTGCCAGGAGATCGTGCTCGGCCACCACGGCACGATCACCGCCCGCAACCACCCCAACGGCGGCGCCGAGTTCGAGCTGCGCATCCCCCGCGAGGCACCGGCAGTCGGCTGAACCACCACCGGGCCGGTGCGGGCGCGGTGCGCCTGCGCGTCCGGCCCTTCAAACGCCGGCGGGGAACCATTACCATAGCAATTTAGTCGGATTTGGCATCCACCCTCCGACGCACCCCGTCATGCCGACCCTCGAGACCCTGCCCTTCGACAACGCCTTCGCGCGCCTGCCGTCCGCCTTCTACACCCGCCTGCCGCCCGAGCCGCTGCCCGACCCCTACCTCGTGGCTGCCAGCCCGGCCGCCGCCGCGCTGATCGGGCTCGACGCCGCCGAGCTGGCGCGACCGGAGTTTCCCCAGGTCTTCGCCGGCAACCTGCTGATGCCCGGCAGCGAGCCGCTGGCGGCGGTGTATTCCGGCCACCAGTTCGGCGTGTGGGCCGGCCAGCTCGGCGACGGGCGCGCCCACCTGCTCGGCGAGATCGCCGCCGACGGCACGGGCTGGGAGATCCAGCTGAAGGGCGCCGGCCAGACGCCCTACTCGCGCTTTGCCGACGGCCGCGCGGTGCTGCGCTCGTCGATCCGCGAGTTTTTGTGCTCCGAGGCGATGGCCGCCCTCGGCATCCCCACCACCCGCGCCCTGTGCGTGGTCGGCTCCAACGCCCCGGTGCGCCGCGAGACCGTCGAGACCGCCGCCGTCGTCACCCGCCTCGCCCCCAGCTTCATCCGCTTCGGCTCCTTCGAGCACTGGGCCGCCCGCAACAAGGCCGCCGAGCTGCGCCAGCTGGCCGACTACGTGATCGACCGCTTCCGCCCGGCCTGCCGCGAGGCCGCCAACCCCTACGACGCCCTGCTCCGCGACGTGGGCCGGCGCACCGGCGAGCTCATCGCCCGCTGGCAGGCGGTCGGCTTCATGCACGGCGTGATGAACACCGACAACATGTCCATCCTCGGCCTCACGCTCGACTACGGCCCCTTCGGCTTCATGGACGCCTTCGACGCCGGCCACATCTGCAACCACTCCGACGAACGCGGCCGCTACAGCTACCGCGCCCAGCCGCAGATCGGCCACTGGAACCTCTACGCCCTCGGCCAGGCGCTGGCCTCGCTGATCGGCGAGCCCGATGCGGTGCAGGCGGCGATCGAGGAGAGCTACGTGCCGGCCTTCGAGAACCATTTCATCGAGCAGATCGGCGCCAAGCTCGGCCTCGCCCGCCGGCTGCCCGGCGACGAGGATTTCATCGGCGAGACCTTCGCGCTGCTCCAGCGCCACCACCCCGACTTCACGCTGTTCTTCCGCAACCTTGGCCAGCTGCCGGCAAAGGCCGACGGCAGCCCCGCCGCCGACGCGCCGGTGCGCGACCTCTTCATCGACCGCGAGGCCGCCGACGCCTGGCTCAGCCTGTGGCGCGCCCGCCTCGCCGCCGAGGGCCGGCCCGACGCCGAGCGGCAGGCCGCGATGGATGCGGTGAACCCGCGCTACGTGCTGCGCAACTGGATCGCCGAATCCGCCATCCGGGCCGCCCAGGGGGGAGATTTCAACGAGGTGGAGGCGGTGCGGGCCTGCCTGTCGCAGCCCTTCACGCTGCAGCCCGACCACGAGCGCTTCGCCGCGCCGCCGCCGGACTGGGCCGCAGGGCTCGCGGTGAGCTGCTCCAGCTGAGCGCCGCCGCCGGCCGGCTCA
>JAKLLM010000321.1 GCA_023150125.1 Zoogloea sp. | reverse complement strand
GGGATGCGCCTGCCAGGCGACGAGGATCAGGCACATGGAACGAAGCGTTCGGTGTGGCGGCAGGCGCCCTCATCGACGAAGCGCAGCAGCCCGTGACGTTCGATGGCCTCTTCGAGGGCGGTGTCGAAGGCGGCCACGTCGGCGACGTTTTCGTAGATCTCCATCCAGGTCCAGGGGTCGTCGGCCTTGCGCAGGACGCGGCCGGAGATGCCGGTCCGGGCCTGCAGGTCGGCCTGGGCGTTGTAGAGCACCCGGGCCAGATCGCCTTCAAGGCCGATCCGGACAGGGTAGTAGATGTAGTAGTGGGAAGGGTTCAAGCCGTAACCTCAGGCCAGGGCGTAGGGCAAGGCCAGGAAGGCGAGGGCCGGGCCGTCGGGGGCGCCCAGGTGGGCCTGGCCGGCTTCGGCGCTGGAGGTCTGCAGCACCACGAGGGCGTCGTAGCCGCCTTCCGGTGCCGGCGCGGCGCTCACCACCTTGCCGGCGGACTGCTCGCCGAAGTCGGGGGCGTAGATGTCGGTGCCGACCGCGGGCAGGGCGCCGACGGGCGCGTGCACCCGGTACATGCGCTTCTTGAGCTTGCCCAGGTAATGGGTGCGGGCGACGATCTCCTGGCCCGGGTAGCAGCCCTTGTTGAAGCTCACGCCGCCGATGAGGTCGAAGTTGAGCATCTGGGCGACGAATTCTTCCTGCACCGGGAGGGTGATGGTGGGCAGGCCCTCGCGGATGTCCAGCCATTGCCAGGCCTGGGTGCCGGCCGGCACGGCGCCTGCCGAGACGAACTTGTTCCACAGCGCCGCCGCCTCGGAGATGGGCGTGGACACCACGAAGCGGGCACCGTCAAGGCGCACCACGCTGGCGACGCCGGAGGCCGTCGCCCGGGGCGCGCCGGGGATGCCGAGGCCGGCGGCCTCGAGGGCGGCTCCTGCCTGGGCGCCCGCCAGGCCGATCAGCACGCTGTCGGAACCGTCGTCGAACAGGCGAACCTTGGAACGCAGCACGTACATCGACAGCTTCTTGAGCATCGCGGCGTGGATGTCGGCGGACATCGCCAGCAGGTAGTCGCCGCCCTGGCGCCATACCAGCATGCTGGCCAGCATGCGGCCTTTGGCGCTGTTGAAGCTGTTGAGCTGCGCCTCGTTGGCGCCCAGCTTCTTCACGTCGTTGGAGAACAGGTTGTGCAGGAAGCCGCCGGCGTCCTCGCCGGTGGCGCGGATCACCCGCAGGTGTTCGAGGGGCACCACGACGGTGCCCTGGGCGGCGAGGCTTGCGCCCTGCCGTTCGTCCTCGCCGAAGCGGACCGAAAATTCGTCCGGAAAGCTTGCGCCTTGGGCGGCGAGATGGGTTTGCCAGCTTGCATTCATCAGTTGTAGGTGTCCTGTCGCAATACGAGTCGTCGGATGGCTCCACGCCCCCCGGAGGGAGCCGCAAAGAGCTTTGCGTTATTATATGCGGCCGGCCGCAGCGTAAATCCAGGGCTGCGCCGTCTTCGCCCGCTCTCACTCCCTTCGTTCGTTTTCGACGCGCCTGGTTCCCTGATGAAGTCTGTGTTGTTCCGATTGCTGGCCGCAGTGCTGGCCCTGGCCGCCTGCCTCGCCGGGGCGCTGGCGTGGTTCGCCCACCGCCCCGTGGTGCTGGCGGCGAGCCCGCTGGATTTCACCATCGAGCCCGGTTCGTCGATGCGCCAGGTGGCGCGCCAACTGGTGGACGCCGGCATCGACGTGCAGCCGGTGGCCCTGGAAGTGCTGGCCCGGGTCACCCGCCGGGCCCATGCCATCAAGGCCGGCAGCTACGAGGTGGAGGCCGGGCTCACGCCGCTTGCGCTGCTCGCCAAGCTTACCCGCGGCGACGTCAGCCAGGCGGAGCTGGCGATCATCGAGGGCTGGAACTTCCGTCAGCTGCGAGCGGCCCTCGACCGCCACCCCGATCTGCGCCATGACAGCGCCTCCCGCCGCAGCAGCGACCTCGACGTGCTGCGCCGCGCCCATCGCCACATGCTGCAGGTGCTCGACCGGGAGTGGGCTCAGCGCGCCGGCGGGCTGCCCTACAAAACCCCCTACCAGGCGCTGACGATGGCTTCCATCGTCGAAAAGGAAACCGGCCAGGCCGCCGACCGCCCGATGGTGGCGTCGGTCTTCGTCAACCGGCTCAACAGCGGCATGCTGCTGCAGACCGACCCGACGGTGATCTACGGCCTCGGCGAAGCCTTCGACGGCAACCTCCGGAAGCGCGACCTGCAGGCCGATACGGTCTACAACACCTACACCCGCCCCGGCCTGCCGCCCACGCCGATCGCCATGCCCGGCGTCGCGGCCCTGCGCGCGGCCCTCAACCCGCCGGCCACCGACTACCTCTATTTCGTCGCCCGCGGCGACGGCTCCAGCGAGTTTTCCCGCACCCTCGACGAACACAACCGGGCGGTCGCCCAGTACATCCGGAAACGCAACCCGTGAAATCCCGCTTCATCACCTTCGAAGGCATCGACGGCGCCGGCAAGAGCAGCCAGATCGCCGCTGCCGTGGCCCTCATCGAATCCCGCGGCATCCAGGTCGTGCAGACGCGCGAGCCGGGCGGCACGCCCCTGGGCGAGAAGCTTCGCGAGATCCTCCTCCACGAGCCCATGCACCTCGAAACCGAGGCCATGCTGATGTTCGCCGCCCGCCGCGAGCACCTCGCGGCCCTCATCGAGCCGGCCCTGGCGGCGGGCAAGTGGGTGGTATCCGACCGCTTCACCGACGCCACCTACGCCTACCAGGTGGGCGGGCGCGGGCTCGACGAAGCCCGCTTCGCAGCCCTCGAGCAGTGGGTCCATCCCGACTTCCAGCCCGACCTGACCTTGATCTTCGATCTCGACCCCGAGCTCGCCGCCCGCCGCCTTGCCGGCACTGGCCAGGCGCCCGACCGTTTCGAGCGCGAAAAGGCTGATTTCTTCCAGCGCGTCCGGGCCGCCTACCTGCGCCGGGCCGCGGCCGCGCCCCAGCGTGTCCGGCTGATCGACGCCAGCCGCAAGCCCGACGAGATCCGCGCCGAGGTCGAGGCGATCATCGCCGGGGCGTGCTTCCAATGATCTTCGAATGGCAGGCCGGCCTCTGGCAGCGGGTGCTCGACAGCGCCGGCCGGATGCCCCACGCGCTGCTCTTCGCAGGCCCGGAGGGGGGCGGCAAGCGGCATTTCGCCGAGGCCCTGGCCGCGCGCGTGCTGTGCGCCAGCCCCGGCCCCGACGGGCATGCCTGCGGTACATGCGAAGACTGCCTGTGGCGCCTTGCCGGCAACCATCCCGACCTGCTCCGGGTGATCCCCGAGGCAGACCGAGAGCCGCGGGACGATGCCCCAGAGAAGCCCGAGGGCGGCAAGGCCGCCAGCCGCCAGATCGTCATCGAGCAGATCCGCGACCTGCAGCAGGCCCTCACCACCGGTGGGCACCGGGGCAGCCAGCGGGTGGCGATCGTCGACCCCGCCGAGGCGATGAACCTCTACACCGCCAATGCGCTGCTCAAGCTGCTCGAAGAGCCCACCACCAACGTGCAGTTCATCCTGGTCTCGTCGTCGCCCAAGCGGCTGCTGCCGACCATCCGCAGCCGCTGCCAGACCTGGGCCTTCCCGCGTCCGGCGGGCGATCTGGCGGCGCGCTGGCTGGTCGAGCGCAAAACCCCCGACGCCGTCTCGCTGCTGGCCTTCTCCGGCGGCATGCCCCTGGCCGCGGCGGCGCTCGCCGAAGGCGGCGGCGCTGCCGGCCGCAAACGCTTCGTGAGCGACATCGCGAGCATTCCCGGCAAGGCGCCGCTGCGCCTCGCCGGCGAGTGGGAGAGCTGGTTGAAGAGCAAGGACTCCCAGGCGGCGGGCTTCGACATGAACACCCTGGTGGGCTGGATGCAGCGTTGGGTGGCCGATCTGGCCAGCCTGCGCCTGGGTGGGCCGGTGCGATTCTTTCCGGCCGAGCACGATATCCTTCACGGGCTGGCCGGTCGCATGACGATTGACAGCGCGCTGGGCTGCTACAATGAAATCAATCAGACCCGGCGGGTGGCGCAGCATCCCCTCAACGCCCGGCTCTTCCTGGAAGACATGCTTTTGCGGTACGCCCGTGGCTTTGGCCGGGCGGCTGCCCCGGTGGTGCGCAGATGAACGATTCCCTCAAGCGTCCGGCCCAGTCGCGGCCGAGTGTCCTGTCGCTCAACATCACGTCCAAGTCGGCGCTCTACGCGGCCTACATGCCGTTCATCAAGAACGGCGGGATCTTCGTGCCCTCCACCCGCGAGTACAAGCTGGGTGACGAGATCTTCATGCTCCTGCAGCTGATGGACGACCCGACCAAGCACCCGGTGGCGGGCAACATCGCCTGGGTGACGCCGGCGGGCGCCCAGGGGAACAAAACCCAGGGGATAGGGGTCAAGTTTGCCGGCGACGAAGCCGGGCAGATCCTGCGCAACCGCATCGAGCAGATCCTCGCCGGCCACCTGGGTTCGTCCCGCCCGACTCACACGATCTGACCCCCTCAAGCCCCTTCAAGCCTACCGATGCTCGTTGATTCCCACTGCCACCTGGATTTCCCCGACCTCATCCAAAACGAAGCCGACATGCTGGCCCGCATGGCCGACAACGGCGTCACCCATGCGCTTTGTGTGGCCGTGAAGCTCGAAACCCTGGCGGGCGTCATCGGCGCGGCGGAGCGCCACCCCAACGTGTTCGCCTCGGTGGGCGTGCACCCCGACAACGCCGATTGCGAGGAGCCCGACGAAGCCCGCCTGCTGGAGCTCGCGGCCCATCCCAAGGTGGTGGCGATTGGCGAGACCGGCCTCGACTACTACTGGCACAAGGATGCGCCCGAATGGCAGCGGGCGCGCTTTCGCACCCACATCCGCGCTGCCCGCCGCTGTGCCAAGCCGCTGATCATTCACACCCGCGACTCGGCTGCCGACACGCTCCGGCTGATGCAGGAGGAGGGCGCCGGCGAGGCGGGCGGCGTGATGCATTGCTTCACCGAGACCCTCGAGGTGGCCAAGAGCGCCCTCGACCTCGGTTTCCATATCTCGTTTTCGGGCATCGTCAGTTTCAAGAACGCCGAATCCCTGCGCGATGTGGCGCGCTATGTGCCGGCCGACCGCCTGCTCGTCGAGACCGACGCACCATACCTCGCTCCGGTGCCCTTCCGGGGCAAGACCAACCAGCCGGCTTACGTCCGCCACGTGGCCGAGGCGGTGGCGGCTGCCCGGGGGGAAACCCTGGAGGCGGTGGCCGAGGTCACCACGCGAAACTTCTTCCGACTCTTCAAGGACGCCAGACCGTGACGAAACCCAGTTTCCGCATCTCCTCCCCCCGGCCGGCCGGGCTCGCCGCGCTGCTCTTGTGCATGCAGCTCGCGCTGCCGGTGTCGGCTGCGTCCCTCGACGACCTGCTCAATGCCGCCAAGCTGGGCGACGCCCGCGAGGTGGCCGAGCTCGTGGCCAAGGGCATGGACCCGAACGCCTCCGACCAGAGCGGCAACACCCTGTTGATCCTGGCGGCCCGCGAAGAGCAGCCCGCCGTGGTGGCCGAACTCATCAAGCAGCGCGGCGTCAAGCTCGACGCCCGCAACGCCGCGGGCGACAGCGC
>JAKLLM010000320.1 GCA_023150125.1 Zoogloea sp. | reverse complement strand
ACTTGCCGTCGTAGGTGCCGTCGGTGTAGGAGCCGTGGATGTGGTGGGTGTCGCCGGTCTTGTACTTCAGGCTGCCGTCGGCCTTGGTGCCGATGATGGCCTTCGATTCGTTGGTGATGCCCCAGCCGCTCATGCAGTCGATGTTGAAGGTCGGCACGCGCTTGATCTCGCGGCCGGAGGGCAGGCCGAGGACGCGCACTTCGCCCGAGTGGCCGCCCGACCACACGCCGTAGTAGGTGTCGAGCTGGCCCGGGGCCGGGTGCAGGTTGAGATCGCCGGCGGCGCCGTGGGCGGCGGCAGGCGCCGCAGGAGCGCCTGCAGGTGCGGCGGCGGGCGGCGCGGCTTCCTGCTTGCAGGACGACAGGCCGACGGACAGGCCGGCGCCGGCGAGGCCGGCCAGCGCGGCGGTGTTCAGGAACTTGCGACGGCCCGGAACGAGGTTCTGGTCGTCGTGCTTGATGTCTTCGTTGCTCATTATTGCTCTCCCTTATCCCTGGGCCGAAAGCGTCCATGCCGCCTGTTGCAGCGGCGTTCCAAGACGAAGCAGGGGGCAAGCGGTCGGGCTGCGACACTTTGACCCTGCGACAATCTGTCGCAGCGGACAATAAGCCGATGTCAGCCGAAAAAAATTGACCGGGGGCAAGAATGTCGCCCGCCGTGCGGGGCGGGGCGCCGGGAGCCGGCGCCAGCGGACTCAGGGCCGGGCGGCGCTGGCGGCCTGGAGCAGCACCAGCAGCGCGCCTTCGCCCCCGTCGTGGGGGCGGGCCTGGCAGAAGGCGAGGATGTCCTCGCGCTGGGCCAGCCAGCCGCGGGAGAGGTGCTTGAGCACCGGCAGGCGCCCCGGCGAGCCGTGGCCTTTGCCGTGGATCACGCGCAGGCAGCGGCGGCCTTGCTGAAGGGAGAGGGCGATGAAATGGGCGAGGCTGCTGCGGGCCTCGTCGCGGGTGAGGCCGTGGAGGTCGAGTTCGCCCTGCACCACCCAGCGCCCACGGCGCAGGTCGGTGAGCACCCGGCGGGGCAGCCCGACCCGCAGGTAGGCGGCTTCGTCGCCGGTGTCGAGGCGGTCTTCGAAGGTGAGCGGGCTTTCGAGGGCTTCGCGCAGGACTTCGCGCTCGTCCTCCTCGCGCTTGCGGGGCAGGGGCGCGGGCAGCGGTCGCTCGAGGTCGGCCAGGTTGCGGTCCTTGAGCGGGGCGACCTCGCCGGCCACATGGCGGAACAGTGCCGCCGGGTCGTGCAGGCGTTCGGCGTCGACGCGGGCTGCAGGGGGCTCGAACTGGCTCAGGGCGCGGATCTGGCTGCTGGCCTGCTGGCGCTGGACGCTGAGGTCCACCCGGTGGAAGTCCTTGATCGGGGTGATGTCGCCGAGGGCGGCGCGGAACACGGCGACCGGGTCGTTCTCGTCGATCCGCGCCGGGCGCCGCGGGGCCTCGGGTTCGGGCTCGATGGCTTTCGGGCGGGGCAGCGGCGCCGGCCGGGGGCGGGCGAGGTCGGCGTGGTCGTCGGCCCTGAGGGGCTGGATGCGCCCTACCTCGCGGCGGAACAGGGTGGCGTCGTCGGATTCGGCCGGGGCGGCGGGCACGACGATCTTCGGGCGTGAGGGGGCAGCCGCCGGAACGCGGTTCTTCAGGGTCTTGAGAGCCTCCAGGCCCTTGCCGTGCTTGTCCTTGCCCATGGCTTGCGATGCGTGGGGATGAATGAAAACGGACCGGGAACCCCGGTCCGCCTGTGTGCGCCGGAAAGGCTCAGCCGGCCAGGCCGAGGCTGTCCAGGTAGCGCTCCGCGTCGAGGGCGGCCATGCAGCCGGTGCCGGCGCTGGTGACCGCCTGGCGGTAGATGTGGTCCTGCACGTCGCCGGCGGCGAACACGCCCGCCACGCTGGTAGCTGTGGCGTTGCCGTGACGGCCTCCCTGGGTGACGATATAGCCGCCTTCCATCTCGAGCTGGCCTTCGAAGATGTCGGTGTTGGGCTTGTGGCCGATGGCGATGAACACGCCCTTCAGGTCGATGTCCTTGGTGGCGCCGGTCTTGACGTTCTTGATGCGCATGCCGGTGACGCCGGTGTTGTCGCCCAGGACTTCCTCGAGGGTGGAGTCGAGCTCGAGGACGATCTTGCCGGCTGCTACCTTCTCCATGACCTTGTCCACCAGGATGCGCTCGGCCTTGAACTTGTCGCGGCGGTGCACCAGGGTGACCTTGCTGGCGATGTTGGCGAGGTAGAGCGCTTCCTCGACGGCGGTGTTGCCGCCGCCAATCACCGAGACCTCCTGGTTGCGGTAGAAGAAACCGTCGCAGGTGGCGCAGGCCGACACGCCCTTGCCCGAGAAGGCCTCTTCGGACGGCAGGCCGAGATACTGGGCGCTGGCGCCGGTGGCGATGATCAGCGCGTCGCAGGTGTATTCGCCCGCATCGCCCACCAGGCGGATCGGCTTTTCGGCCAGATGGGTGGTGTGGATGTGATCGAAGATCATCTCGGTGTTGAAGCGCAGCGCGTGCTTCTCGAAGCGCGCCATCAGCTCGGGGCCCTGCACGCCGTCGGCGTCGGCCGGCCAGTTGTCGACTTCGGTGGTGGTCATCAGCTGGCCGCCCTGGGCGATGCCGGTGATGAGCACGGGGTTCAGGTTGGCGCGGGCGGCATAGACCGCAGCGCTGTAGCCGGCAGGGCCGGAACCGAGGATGAGCAGCTTGATGTGGCGGGTGGTCATCGGCTTGGATCTCTCTGAAGTCTGGAGCTGGGAGCAGGATTATACGGCGCCCCGGCCCGGGTGGCCGTCGAAATGCGGCGGGGGAGGCCACTTGCAGCCCGGCTCGCCCGTCTGTCATTTGGAGTCCCTCAAGTTTGCTTTATACTTGACCGTTGTTAGGCCATGACATCTTCGTCACGTTGCCAAGAATCAATTTAGCGTTTTGCTCAGGAGAGGCCTATGACCGTTACCAGCTCCGTGTCCACAATTGCCCTGCGGACGTTCCCCATTTTCCAGGGTCTGGGTGATGACCGGCTGGCTGCCGTTGCGCGCTGCGCGATGATGAGACGGGTTCCCCGGGGGGCAGCGGTGGTGCATGAGGGTGATCGCACCGATTTCGTGTATTTCGTGCTCACCGGCAACCTCAAGGTGATGGTGAGCGACGAGGATGGGCGCGAGGTGATCCTGACCATTCTGGGCCAGGGCGAGATGTTCGGCGAAATGGGCGTCCTCGACGACAGCCCGCGTTCGGCGTCCGTCGTCGCGGTTTCGCCGTCCGACCTCGTCACGATCGCCAAGACCGATTTCAAGCGTCTGATGCAGGACAACTTCGAGCTCGCCTGGCACGTCATGTGCAACCTCACCCGTCGCCTGCGCGACGCCGATCGCAAGATCGAAAGCCTGGCGCTGATGGACGTTTACGGTCGTGTGGCACGCCTGCTCCTCGAGATGTCCGAAGAGGTCGATGGCCTGAAGGTGGTGCGCAAGAAGGTCTCCAAGCAGGATATCGCCAAGATGATCGGTGCTTCCCGCGAGATGGTCAGCCGGGTCATGAAGGATCTCGGCCTGCGTGGCCTGATCGAGGAGACCGACGGCGGCGTGATCCTGCGCGAGAAGATCTACGACATCTGATCGCCGGATCCACGACAGCTCGGCTCGCAAAGCCTTACAAGTCTCCGGATCGAGCACC
>JAKLLM010000319.1 GCA_023150125.1 Zoogloea sp. | reverse complement strand
CAGCCCCTTCTCGACCATCCGTGAGATGGATCCCGAGAAATATCCCTATTCGGCCACCGACAAGCTCGGCACTGAAGGAGGTGGAGCGGCCTCGACGCTCGAGAATGGCATCGGTGGTCTGCCAATGTACTGGCCCGCACCGTCCTTTTATGCTTCCAGCCCCTTCGAAGACCCCAACGACCCGGCCTCCGAACAAGATCCACCCATTGGCATCGTGGCCGGCAACGACAGCAATGCCTTGGGGCAGACCCTCTTCATCCCTGCCGGTTACGCACTCTCGGACCACCCGGACCGCCTGCTCGAGAAAGCCTTCGCCTTCTTCGACGCCCATCCGGACGTACCCTACCTGGTCGTCGCCGCCAGCGATGGAATGTACTTCCGCCACCTCTACCGCCCCAAAGGGAGCCCCCGCCTCATCCGCGACGGTCACTACGTCCCCGAGATGCCCGGCTCCTCTGCACTGTTCGTGCTCGCCCGCCGGGAGCGCGTCGATGCCCTGCGGCCCTTCGCCTTCGACGATACCGACCGGGCCGTCCTCGGCCCCGAGCAGAACCGCACCGGCCTCGCTCGGCGCCAGTTCCTGGTCCATCTCAGACTCGCCCGGGCACTCGGCCAGGCCAAGGGCGCCCCCGATCGCTGGCCCACCGTCCCCGAATGGCTGGCCGCCGCCAAGGAGTTCTCCCAACGCCCCGACGTCCTCGGCCCGCGCAGCGTCTCCGTGCTCGACATTGCCGACGATGTGGTGCACGTGCCCAAGGGCTACACTCCCAGCCCGTGGTTCCCGATCCCCTGGAACAAATATCAGCTCGAAACCTTCGACCGCCTGCCCACCCTCGGCTACCTGCACCGGCCCCACTACATTCCCCTCACCGACGCCGATGGCAAGCCGCTCACCCGTCGCAGCGAACGCGTCGCGGCCCTCGTCGAGGGCTGGAACCAGGCCCTCGAAAGCCTGCCCGAGGCCGAGCGCAAGACCGCACTGAAACGCGTCATCAGCAGCACCGGTACCAGCCCCGACAGGCTCACCGAGCTCACCGCCCTGCTCGACGCCCAGGCCGAGGCTGGCGGGCCCGAGCTGCACCTCGACAAACCGAATGAATGGATCAACCTTGAGCCCCGCCTCGGCAACACCGGCTCGGCCAGCTGGTTCATGGGCATGGCCCTCGGCGTGATGGGCAGCTACATCGACGGTGGGGTGAGCGCCGCCATCAACCTGCGCAACGACCGCGAGGCCAGCCTGATCTTCATCAGCCCGCCCCCGCCCGACAAGATCGAAGCCCAGGGCCGCGGCGTCTTCAAGAACCAGGTGACCCCTGCCATCGACCCGGCAAACTATCGCTAGCAGAAAAGAAGCAGGCGCCGGGGCTGCTCGCCCGGTAGCCGGCCTCTCCACCTCGTCTCAGCGCGGATACGCCGCCGGGCAGGCGCTGCGATCCGCCGCCGGGTTGCACAGGCGCGCCTGGGCCAGAAAGGCCTCTGCCGCCTCCCGCGGGCCGCGGCTGTCGGCAAGCAGCGCGTCGGCCTTGCCGGCGGGCAGGCGCCAGGCGCGCTGCACCACGTACAGGTGGTCCGGCCCTTCGATGGCCTTCACCACGGCCAGCTCGGCGTAGTTGGTGCCGGGCACCTGGGGGCAGACGAGAAAGGTCTGGGCCGCGCCGCTGGCGCTGGCGTCAGGCAGCAGGGCCTCGACCGGGCCGGCGGGCACACCGCAGCGGCGGGCGCGCACGTCCTGCATGCCCTCCAGCAGGCGCAGGGCTTGGCCGGGCTGTTTGCTGCGCGGCATGCCCTGCACGCCGATCAGCTGCGTCCATTCGCGGGGATCGTCGCCCAGGGGTACGAAATCGGCGCTCCAGCCGCCCTTGCCGCTGTGGTTGGCCACCGGCACCGAGTCGGCCGGCAGCGGCAGGTTGAGCCAGCGCACCGCGCCGCCGGCCTCTTCAGCCTGGCGGGCGACGGCCAGTTCGCGCAGGCGGCGGTAGGGCGGGTCGAGGCTGGCCTGGAACTCCGCCGCTTCGCTGGCGGCCACCACCAGGCGCGATGCACCGCGCTCGAAGCGATACCACACGTCATACACCCGGGTGGCGCCGCAGGCCTGCACGGTCCACCGCTCGAGGGCGTGATGCACCCGCGAGGGGCGGGTTTCGATGAGGTCCGGCGCGGCCTGCACGGTGTCGCGCACGGCCACGGCCTGGCAGGGCTTGTCGGCACGGGCTTCGAGGGCCTCGATGCGATCGAGCACCCGCTGCTGGGCCTCGGCCCGCCGCCACGCGCCGGCGTAACCGGGCACCTTGCGGGCATCGGCCGGCAGGGCCGCGACCTGGCCGATGCGGGTGACGATCTCGCCGGGAAGCGGCCCGGCCTCGTCCGCCAGGGCTGGCATGGAGGCCAGCAGCAGCGCGGCGAGCAGGCGCCTCATCGCCGCGCCCTCGCCTCTTCGAGCTGGCCGCACAGGCGCTCGGCGCCGTCGAGGATGCGCGGGGTGTGGCGCTGGATGAGGTCCGGCGGGATGAAGAACAGGTTGCCCCGCGCCACCGCCGGCAGGCGCGTCCACTGGCGCCAGTCGTCGAGCCATTCGGGGCGGCCCTCGCCCATGCCGCTGGCGACGATCACCTCGGGCTGGGTCGCCAGCACCGATTCGACATCCACGGTGGGCGCCAGCATCGGCAGTTTGGCAAACACGTTGTCGCCGCCGCACAGGCGGATCACGTCGGAGATCAGGTGCTCGCCGTTGATGGTCATCAGCGGGCGGTTCCAGGCCTCGTAGAACAGGCGCAGCCGCGGCCGCGCCGAGTACTTGGCGACGAGTGCCGCGTGGCGCGCGCGGAAGGCCTTGGCGGCGGCCTCGCCGGCCGCGTCGGTGCCGGCCAGCCGGCCGAACTGGGCCAGGCTCTTCGCCACGTCGTCGATGCGCCCCAGGTCGGGCTTGAGGGCGATGACCTGCTCCATGTCGACCGCGCTGTAGCCGCCCACCCGCGGCAGTTTTTTGGCGGCCTCGGGGTGGTCGCTGTACTGCACCGCGCCGACCAGCCGGTCGCCGGCGCCGGCGGCGTACAGCAGCTCGGTGATGTGCGGCGCCAGGCTGACAATGCGCCGGGCCGGCTGGGCGAGGCGCAGGGCCTGGCCCTGGTCGTCGACGATGTCGACGGGCGCGGCGGCTGCGCTGGCAACGAAGAGCGCCGCCAGCGGGGCAGCGACAAGATGGCGAAGGCTTGGCATCGGCACGGGTCTCACAAACGGGAAAGGGCCGCCTCGAGGCGGGCCCATTCGGTTTCGGGGCCGGGCAGGCCGAAGCGCAGGCCGGCCGGCGTCTCGAAGAGGCGGGTCAGGATGGCCTGCTCGGCCAGGCGGGCGTGGAGGGCTGCGGCGCTTGGCGTCCGACGCCACTGGAACAGCGCGGTGCCGCCCCCGCCCCCAAGGCCGTGGCGGTCGAGCAGCGCGCCAAGGCGGGCGCTGTCGGCGGCGAGGCGCTGGCGCGCGTCCGCCTGCCAGGAATGGTCGGCCAGCGCGGCGGCGGTGACGGCCCGGGCCGGGCCCGACACCGCCCACGGCCCGAGGCGGTCGGCCAGCCGGGCCAGCAAGGCCGGCTCGGCAAACACGAAGCCGACCCGCGCCCCGGCCAGCCCGAAGAACTTGCCCACCGAGCGCAGCACCACCAGGCCCGGCTCGCCGGTGAGGGGCACGAGGCTGTCGCCGGGTTCCGCGTCGAGAAAGGCTTCGTCGACGATCAGCCGCCCGCCGCGGGCAGCAAGGCGCTCCCGCCAGGCGAGCAACTGGCCGCGAGGGAATCGCTGGGCGTCCGGGTTGTTGGGCTGGACGAGGAGCAGGGTGTCGGCGGCGTCCACCGCAGCGTCGATGGCACAGGCCGGCAGCGCACGCACCTCGTGCTCGCGCCAGGCGTGGGGATGCTCGGCGTAGGTGGGCGCCAGCGTGACGACCCGCCCCGGTGCAAAACAGGCCGGCAACGCCTGGATCGCCGCCTGGGAGCCCGCCACCGGCAGCAGGCCGGTGCTGCCGTAATAGGCCGCGGCGGCGGCTTCGAGGCCGTCGTCCGGCTCGGGCAGGCGCTGCCACACCTCGGGCGGCAGGGCCGGCACCGGGTAGGCCCGAGGGTTGATGCCGGTGGACAGATCCACCCACTCGGCCAGCTGGATGCGGTAGCGCTCCGCCGCGGCGCGCAGCCGCCCGCCGTGCTCAAGCATGGACCAGCACGCTCGCCAGCGCCGTGCCCAGCAGCCATAGCCAGGTGCTGTTGTGCACCAGCGCCAGGGCCTTGTCGATGTCGGCGGCGCGGGCCGGGGCGCCGGCGCCCAGGGCCGGGCGATACTCGAGATGGCCGTGATAGACCGCCGGCCCCCCCAGGCTGAGGTCGAGCGCGCCGGCACCGGAGGCCATCACCGGCCCGGCGTTGGGGCTGTCCCAGGTGGGCGCCTGGGTGCGCCAGCAGTGCAGCGCGCGGGAGGTGTGGCCGAGCAGCGCGTAGCTCAGCGCGGTGAGGCGGGCCGGCACGAAGTTGAGCACGTCGTCGATACGCGCCGCCGCCCAGCCGAAGCGCAGGTAGCGCGCGTTGCGGTAGCCCCACATCGCATCGAGGGTGTTGGCGAGGCGGAACAGCAGCGCCCCCGGCCCGCCGAGCAAGGCAAACCAGAACAGCGCGCCGAAGATCGCGTCGTTGCCGTTCTCGAGCACGGATTCGACGGTGGCCTTGGCCACGCCGGACTCGTCGAGCTGGCTGGTGTCGCGGGAAACGATCCACGACAGCTTGCTGCGCGCCTCGGCCAGGTCGCCCGCTGCCAGCGGCGCGGCGATCGCCCGGGCGTGCTCGGCCAGGCTGGCAGCGAACCGACCAGCGCCACCCACGGCAGCACCGCCAGGCTCCAGGCCACCAGACCGACCGCCCGGTTGCTGCCGAAGCGCCGGCACAGGCGCTCGACGGCGCCGGCGTAGCGCCCGAAACCCACCAGCGGATGGAAGCGTCGCGGCTCGCCGAGCAGGCGGTCGAGCACCAGGGCGAGCCCCATCGGCACCGCGGCGGAAAACAGGAAGAGAACAAACAGGGCTGACATGGGACAATCGGGGGCTTATTGCAACGAATATTGTAAGTCATGCGTCAAGCCCCCACCCTGATGGTCCAGGGCACCACCTCCGATGCCGGCAAGAGCACCCTGGTCGCCGGCCTGGCCCGCCTGCTGGCCCGCCGCGGCGTGAGCGTCGCGCCCTTCAAGCCGCAGAACATGGCCCTCAACTCGGCCGTCACCGTCGATGGCGGCGAGATCGGCCGCGCCCAGGCCCTGCAGGCCATCGCCGCCGGCCTGGCGCCCCACACCGACATGAACCCGGTGCTGCTCAAGCCCTCCACCGACATCGGCGCCCAGGTCATCATCCACGGCCGGCCAGTGGCCAACCTGTCGGCGCGCGACTACCACGAGTACAAGCCCCGCGCGATGGCCGCCGTGCTCGAAAGCTACGGCCGCCTCTGCGCAGCGTATTCCACGGTGCTGGTCGAAGGCGCCGGCAGCCCGGCCGAGATCAACCTGCGCGACCGCGACATCGCCAACATGGGCTTCGCCGAGGCCGTCGACTGCCCGGTGATCCTCGTCGCCGACATCGACCGGGGCGGCGTCTTCGCCCACCTGGTGGGCACGCTCGAGCTCCTCTCGCCCACCGAGCAGGCGCGCGTGAAGGGCTTCGTGATCAACCGCTTCCGCGGCGACATCGGCCTGCTGCAGTCCGGGCTCGACTGGCTTGAGGCGCGCACCGGCCGCCCGGTGCTGGGCGTGCTGCCCTACCTGCACGGGCTCTTCCTCGACGCCGAGGACGCCCTCGGCGAGGCTACGATTACCAAAAACCAGCGCGACGGCGAAGCCCGCCTGCGCGTGGTGGCGCCGGTGTACCCGCGCATCTCCAACCACACCGACCTCGACGCCCTGCGCCTGCACCCGCAGGTGGACTTCAGCTGGGTCGGGCCCGGCCAGGCGATCCCGCCCGCCGACCTGATCGTGCTGCCCGGCTCCAAGGCCGTCCAGGCCGACCTCGCCTGGCTGCGCGCCCAAGGCTGGGAAGAATCAATCCGCCGCCACCTGCGCTACGGCGGCAAGCTCGTCGGCATCTGCGGCGGCTACCAGATGCTCGGCCGCCGGCTGCACGACCCCCTCGGGCTCGAAGGCGCCCCCGGCAGCGTCGCCGGCCTCGGCCTGCTCGACGCCGAAACCACCCTCGAAGCCGAGAAACAGCTGGTCAACGTGCACGGCACCCTGGCCCTTCCGGGCAATCCAGCGGTGGCCGGCTACGAGATCCACATGGGCGTCACCCACGGCCCGGCCCTCGGCGCACCGGCCCTGCACCTCGCCGACGGCCGCCCGGACGGCGCCCTGTCGGATGACGGGCAGATCCTGGGCAGCTATCTCCACGGCCTGTTCGACCAGCCCGCGGCCCTCGCCGCGCTGCTCGCCTGGGCCGGCCTGCACGGGGCTGCGCCCGTCGACCTCGCCGCCCGGCGCGAGGCCGACCTCAACCGCCTCGCCGACAGCCTCGAAGCCCACCTCGATCTCGGCCGCCTCGCCGCCTGCTTCGGCCCCGGCGCCGCTTTCGACGCCCTCTCCACTGCGGCAGGCTTGCTTGACCACGCCCCCGCCCCTCTCTAACATTCCGCAGATGGACGCCGAACTCGCCTCACTCGAACAGAAACTCGAACAGCTGATCAGCCAGCACGCTGCCGCCCAGGCACGGCTGAGCAGCCAGTACGCCGCCGCCCAGGCCGAAAGCCAGCGCCTTCAAGAGAAGGTGGACGCACTCGAACACGCCAACCGCGAGCTCAACGACAAGCTCGGCCTCGTCGGCAGCCGCCTCGAAGCCCTGCTCGCGCGCATCCCGGAGGCCTGATTTGACACACGCTCACCTTTCCCCGCTCGCCGCCGCGGCACAGCCGGAGTCCCGCTGACATGGAAGCCCTCGACATCAAGCTACTCGGCCGCGAATACCGGGTCGCCTGCAAGCCCGAAGAGCGTGAAGGCCTGCTCGCCGCCGTCACCTACCTCGACGAAAAAATGCGCGATCTGGCCGTCAAGACCAACTCGGCCGGCGAGCGCCTGGCCGTCATGACGGCGCTCAACATCACCCACGAATTTCTGCAATTCCAGCGCTCCGGCGGGTTTGACATCCCCACGCTCAAGCGTAGAATCGAGCACATAAACAGTCGCCTCGATGGCGCCCTGGCAGAGCAGGAAACCCTCCTCTAGGGCGATTGCCGGTCCAGGCAGACCAAAGCTTCAAAATCCCCTGCGGTGTTGGTTAAGGCTTTAAACTCCTTGAACCAATGTCTTCGTGACATGGGTCGCAGCCCATAGAAACCGTTGGTGTGCGCGCTCCTCGTCGAGTGTGCCTGATACGGAAGGAAAGCGACCTCCCTGAACTCCGGTTCAGGATGCCGGCCTGACGGCACTCGCGGGGGACCCTACAAAAAAAGCGCAGACCACGTGGTCTGCGCTTCAGACTGCTGACAAAGCCCCAAGCCCCCGCCCGTCGGGGGCTTCGTTTTTTTATAATGGCAGCATGCTCAAGCCTGCCGCTGCCACCGCTCAGACCGAACTGGAGATGGTGACGCTGGACCAACTGGTTCCGCGTGATCACCTGCTTCGCCTGATCGACACTCACATCCGCTTCGACTTCATCCGCGAGAAGACCGAAGGGCTGTACTGCGCGAACAACGGCCGCCCGGCGATCGACCCGGTGGTGCTGTTCAAGATGCTGTTCATCGGCTATCTGTTCGGGGTGCGCTCCGAGCGTCGGCTGGTGCGCGAGATCGAGGTCAATGTGGCCTACCGCTGGTTTCTCGGGCTGCGCCTGACGGACAAAGTGCCCGACGCCTCGACGCTGAGCCAGAACCGGCGTCGCCGCTTTGCCGGGACGGGGATCGAGCAAGACATCTTCGACACCATCGTCGAGCAGGCGATCGAACACAAGCTGATCGGTGGGCGGGTGCTCTACACCGACAGCACGCACCTGAAGGCAAACGCCAACAAGCGCCATTACGATTTGGTGGAGGTCGAGCAAACGCCTGCGGCCTATCTGGCCGAACTGGACGCCGCCGTGGATGCCGAGCGGGCCGCCGCGGGCCAGCGGCCGCTGCGCCGGGCGCAGGCGGCACCCGCGGGCTCGTCCGATGCGGGCCCCGATCGGGACGGAGGCGAGCACGGCGCGCCGGTCGCTCCATCCGAACCCACTTCGGATGCCGCCGCGGCGGACACCCGTCAGATAAAGCGCAGTACGGTCGATCCCGACGCGGGGTTCATTGTGCGCGACCAGAAACCCGTCGGCTTCTTTTATCTGGATCACCGCACCGTCGATGGCGTGCACGCCCTGATCGTCGATACCCACGTCACCCCCGGCAACGTCAATGACGCCACGCCTTACCTTGAGCGCCTGGACCGGGCCCGCACGCGCTTCGATCTGAAGATCGGTGCGGTCGGCCTCGATGCCGGCTACTTCAC
>JAKLLM010000318.1 GCA_023150125.1 Zoogloea sp. | reverse complement strand
GCCGGAACCGAGGGCGCGGTGGCGGTCCGCGAGGACCGAAAGTCTCCATGAACTCATCTGAAACTCCTTCTCTTAAAGGGTTGGGGCTTGAGTTCATTAGGCCAGCCGGGCGGGCGGGCGAAAATACTACTCTGGTACTACTTCGGGGATAGGGCCGGGGGGCCGGGGTGGGGCAGACTGCCGCTGCAGTGCATCAAGGGCCCGTCTTCGGTCACAATGGGGCCCCCGCGCCCGGCCATCGCAGCCTTGATATCGGGCGGCGTTCGGGCGCAGCATTGCATTCGCAGAAACTTAATTTACTTTCAAGCTTCACTATGGACACGATCAGGGGTTCTCAAACACAGGCCGGCACGGCCGCCGACCAGGGCGCCGCCCCGCTGACGGGCGTCGAGCACGTCGCCACCTCGCGCCTGCCCACCCGCCACGGCGAGTTCGTGATGCACGCCTACCGCCAGCGGGCCGACGGCACCGAGCACGCGGTGCTGGTGCGCGGCGAGGTGGCCGGCCAGAAGGACGTGCTGGTGCGCCTCCATTCCGAATGCCTCACCGGCGACGTGCTGGGCTCGCTGCGCTGCGACTGTGGGCCGCAGCTCGAGATGTCGCTCGACCGCATCGCCGCCGCCGGGCGCGGCGTGCTGATTTACCTGCGCGGCCACGAAGGGCGCGGCATCGGCTTCAGCCACAAAGTGCGTGCCTACGCGCTGCAGGACGAAGGGCTCGACACCGTCGACGCCAACGTGGCCCTCGGCCTGCCGGTGGACGCGCGCAGCTTCGACTGTGCCGCCGAGATCCTCAAGCACCTGGGCGTGCGCTCGGTGCACCTCCTCAGCAACAACCCGCGCAAGAAGGACGAGCTGGTCAAGGCCGGCATGCCGGTGACCCGCGTCGTCCCGGTGGTGCCGCCCCACAACCACGAGAACGTGCGCTACCTCAACACCAAGCGCACCCGCATGGGCCACGACCTGCCGGGTTGAGCCGCCCGCCGGCGTGGCGGAGGCGGGCGTTCCGGCAGGGCGACGGGTCAGGGCGCGATGCGCCTCACCTGGCCCGTTGTGCCATCCACCTCCACCTCGTCCCCATCCCGCAGGCAGCCCATGATGCCAGGCAGGTTGACCACGGTGGGCAGGGCAAACTCCCGGGCCACGATGGCACCGTGGGAAAGGTAGCCGCCCGTTTCCACCACCAGTCCGGCCGTCTTGAGGAACAGGTGCGTCCAGCCCGGGTCGGTGGACGGCGCCACCAGGATGTCCCCGGCCTGCAGGCGTTCCCCCTCGTCGGGATGGCGCAGGATGCAGACCC
This sequence comes from Zoogloea sp., assembly GCA_023150125.1. Lineage (GTDB taxonomy): Bacteria > Pseudomonadota > Gammaproteobacteria > Burkholderiales > Rhodocyclaceae > Zoogloea. The sequence goes on along the minus strand of JAKLLM010000318.1, from coordinate 2,393 downwards.
GCCCCCGGCCGACGCCCGTGCCGGTGGGCACGCCCCGCCAGGCTGCATCGTGCGCCTGCACGGGGGATGCCGGGCAGGCTGTCGCCACTCCGCCGTTGGCCGATTCCGCCACGAAATGATCGGGGGCGTCTTGCGCCTCCCATTGCCCGAACACCCGACGGCGGGCTTCGATGCGCGCGGCCAGGGCGCAGAACGAAAGCTGGCCCTCCACCGTGCGGCCGATTTGCAACGGAGTCGCGCGGCCGGGTGGCGTCCCGGCGTGCCGCGCTTCCTCAGGCCCCGCGCTCCTCCTCCCGCAGCTCCCGCAGCCACACCGCCGCCTCGAAGCGGTTGCGCAGGTTGAGCTTCTGCAGCACGTGTTTCACGTGCACCTTCACCGTGCTCTCGGCGATGCCGAGCGAGCGGGCGACGATCTTGTTGGATGCGCCCTTCGAGACCAGCTCCAGGGTCTCCTGCTCGCGGGCGGTGAGGGAGGCCCAGCCTTCGTCGATGCTCTCGCGGGTGGCGGGCTGGGGCCTGGCCAGCAGGCCGCCGACCTCGGCCGACAGCACGGTGCCGCCGGCCGCCACCTGGCGCAGCTTGTGGCAGAACTCGTCGGGCTCCATGTCCTTGAGCAGGTAGCCGCTGGCGCCGGCCTTGAGGGCTTCCATCACGTCGAAGCTGGAGTCCGATACGGTGAGCATCACCAGCCGCGTGGTGGTGCCGGCGCTCTGCAGCGCGCGCACCACCGAGATGCCGTCGAGGCCCTTCATGTGCAGGTCCACCAGCGCCACGTCGGGCCGGTGGGTGAGCACAGCCTCGATGCCTTCGGCGCCGGAGGCGGCTTCGGCCACCACCCGGATGTCGCCGTACATCGACAGCAGCTGGCCGATGCCGTGGCGGAAGAGGGCGTGGTCGTCCACCACCACCAGGCGGATCGGGGGCGGGCTTGCCGTTGTGTGTTCCATGGGGTTCCCTCGGTCGTTTGGGTTCAGGCTTGGGCCGCGCGGGGCCGGAAGCGCATCTCGACGCAGGTGCCGCGGCCGCCGGGGCCGTCGCCCAGGTTCAGGCGGCCGCCGAGCTGGCGGGCGCGTTCGTGCATGATCGACAGGCCGTGGTGGCCGTCGCCGCCGCTGCCGGGGGCGATGCCGCGGCCGTCGTCGTCCACCCGCAGCTGCACCTCGCCGTCGGCGGCCCGTTCGAGGCGGATCAGGGCGTGGTCGGCGCGGGCGTGGCGGACGACGTTGGTCAGCGCCTCGCGGACGATCTGCAGCAGGTGGAACTCTTCGTTCACCGACAGGGGCACGTCGCCGAGCCGGTAGTCCAGCCCGATCTCGGTGCCGGCCCGCGCCGACAGCTCCTCGACCACCTCACGCAGGGCCTGCTGCAGCCCGCCCGGCGGCATGCTGGTGCGGAAGGCCGACAGCAGCTCGCGCAGGTGGCGGTAGGCGCTGTCGAGGCCGGTCTTGATCTCGCCGGAGATCTCCAGCACCGTGCCGCCCGGCGCGCAGGCGGCGCAGCTGCGGCCGATCTCCAGCTGCAGGCGGGCGATCTGCAGCTTCATGTAGGACAGGGCCTGGGCCAGCGAGTCGTGCAGCTCGCCGGCGATGGCGTTGCGCTCGTCCATCAGAGCCAGCCGGCGGCGGCGCTGGTTGCGCTGCAGGTTGCCCAGCGACAGCGCGAACAGCCCGGCCACCGCGTCCACCAGCCGGCGATGGCGGCTCTCGAACAGGAAGTCGCCCCGCGCCTCGACGATCAGCACGCCGTAGATGTTGTCGGCGTCGCGCACCGGCACGGCCAGCTCGACGATCTCGCCGTCGGGCCCGGCCACCACCCGGCGCAGGCCGCCGCTGCGGGCCAGCGCCTCGGCGTCGAACTCGGCGAGCAGCCGGGCCAGGCGCGGGGCGCCCAGCGCGGGCGGCACGCCCAGGCCCTCGGCCACCGGGTCGAGCAGGGCGAGGGCGCAGCAGTGGGCCTGCAGGCAGTCGGCCATGTCTTCGAGCAGGGTGGTGAGCCAGGGCGCGCTGGCGCTGTTCTCGGCCAGGATGGCGCAGGCCCGGTAGATGAACTCCAGCGAGCGGGCGGCAAAGCGCTCCTGCTCGCGGGCGTGGCGGGACAGGCGCTCGCTGTCGGCCAGCCGCCCGGCCAGCTGGGCGGCCACCGAATCGAGGCAGCGCGCCAGGCGGTCGATCTCGTCGCCGCCGCCGGCCGGGGCCGTCACCGCACCAGCGGTGTGCGCCGCCACCCGCGCCAGCGCAAGATCGGTGCGCAGCGCCAGGGCCTTCCAGGCCGCTCGCAGGATCAGCCCGCAGCCGGCCACGAACATCAGCGCCAGCACCGCCTGGATCAGCCCCAGTCCGGCCAGCCGGGCCGCCGCGTCGCCACCGGGCTGGGCCAGGGCCGGGCCTTCCAGG
>JAKLLM010000001.1 GCA_023150125.1 Zoogloea sp. | reverse complement strand
CCGACTTCGGCGGCGAGGGCCTCGCGGCGGGCGGCGACGGCCTCGCGGGAGCGGCCGTGGATCATGCAGAACAGGTTGTAGGGCCAGTCGCCATCGAGGCGGCGGCGGTAGCACAGGCTGACCCCGTCATGGCTGGCGAGCAGGTGGCCGAGGCGGCTGACCTCGGCCTCGGGCACCGCCCACACGCACATGGCGTTGGCCCGGTAGCCGAGCTCGCGGTGCTTCACGACCACCCCGAAGCGGCGCAGCGTGCCGTCGGCCTGCCAGCCGGCGAGGGTGTCGAGCACCACGGCCTCGGTGAGGCCGGCGGCTTCGGCGACGGCCTGGTAGGGGCGCGCCAGCCAGGGCAGGCCGTCGTGGAGGGCGTCGATGAGGCGCCAGTCGGCGGCCGACAGCCGGGGCCGCGGCGCGGTGGTGTCGACCACGTGGCGGGTGCGGCGGCCGCTGGCGAGATCGAAGCCGAGGTCGATGTGGAACTCTTCGACGAGCGGCAGGGCGATGGCCGGGCAGCCGGTGGCGGCGCCCATGTCGGCGAGCAGGCGGGCGAGGGCGGCCTCGTCGGTGCTGCTGGCGACGAACCACAGGTTGTAGCGGTGCTCGCGCCGGTAGTTGTGATTGACGCCGGCGAAGGCGTTGACGATGGCGGCCACGCGGGGCAGGTCGCCCACCGGCACGGCCATCGCGGCGAGGGTGCTGGCGCCGATGCGGTTGGGGGCGAAGACCGGGCCGACGCGGCTGATCTTGCCGCCGTCGCGCAGCCGCTCGAGCCGGGCGAGCACCTCGTCGGCGCTGCAGCCGAGGCGCGCCGCGAGCTCGGCCCAGGGCTCGGCGACCAGCGGGAAGCCGCGCTGGAAGTCGTTGAGAAGCGCGAAGTCGAGGGCGTCGGGGTCTGCCACGGCGGGGCCGGCCTTGAGCTGGGCCGGCGGCAGGGCGGTGTCCGCCGGGGCGAGGTCGGTTGCGACATTCATCATCAGAACCCGATCCTTTGCCCGCGGGCGGTGAAGAAGATGCCCGAGGGGGCATCGGCGGGGAGCTCGCTGCGGGTCGCGAAGGTGGTGGTGTTCACCACGCTGACCCGGTTGCTGTCGCGGGACGACAGCCAGACCTCGTCGCCGCGGGGCTCGAACTCCATGTGCAGCACCGCCTTGCCGGGGCTGAAGGTGTGCACCACGCGCTTCTCGACGGTGTCGATGACCTGCACCCATTCGTTGTCGGGGAAGGCGAAGTTGACCCACACCTGGCGCCCGTCGGGGCGCGCCATCACGAACACCGGCTGGCCCTTGACCGGCACGCGGCCGGTCTCCTGCCAGCTGCGCGCGTCGGCGACGAGGACTTCGTGGCGGCCGATGGCGGGCAGCCAGGCCTGCCCGGCAGCCAGCGACCAGCCGCGCAGGTGGGGCATCTTGAAGACCGGCAGCTTTTGCTCGCCGCGGCCGTAGCCGGCGAGGATCTTGGTGGCGCCGCGCTCGGGCTGCCACAGGTCGAGCAGCGAGATGCCGTCCTCGCCGAACAGGCCGGCCAGGAAGTAGCGCCCGTCGGGGGTGACGAGGCCGTCATAGGGCTGCTTGCCGGCCGGGTGGCGGGTGGTGACGGGGCGGCGCGGGTCGCTGAAGTCGGTGACCCAGATCTCGCCGGCCTCGAAGAGGGCATACACAAAGCGCTGGCCGGAAACGTCGGCCAGCCCGACGACCTTGGAGAACTTGCCCGGGGCGTATTCGGCGGGCACTTCGGAGAGGAGTTCGAGGGTGTCGGCGTCGAAGGCCTTGATGCCGCCGGGCTCGTAGTTTTGCGCGACGATCAGCCGGCCGTCCTGGGAGATCGAGCCGCCGATGGAGTTGCCGGCCTGGATGATGCGCTTGTCGATGCGGCGGGCCAGCAGGTCGACCTTGGTGAGTCCGCCGTCGCGCCCGAAGACGTAGGCGAAGCGCCCGTCGCGGGAGAAGGTGACGTGGGCGTGGGAGAGGTCGCCGAGGCCGGGGACGGTGGCGAGGCTGGTGTTGGTGCTGTGTTCGACGATCTGCACGCGGCCGGCGGCGCGCTCGATGACCACGCCCAGGTCGCCGGTGCCGCGCAGGGCCTCGGGCGGGGTGGTGGCGCAGCCGGCGAGGCCGAGGGCGAGGCCGAGGGCTGAGAGAAGGGGGCGGAGGCGCATGTCAGTCGAGCCCCGGGAAACCCTGCTTGAGGCGGGCGACGATCCAGCCGGCCTCGGCTTCGTTCATGAAGCGCTGCCAGCCGGGCATCGCGGTGCCCGGGCGGCCGTGGATGATGGTGGCGACGAGGGACTCGTCGGGCCATTCGGCGAGGCGCTCGGGCAGCAGGGCCGGGCCGAGGCCACCGGCCAGACGCATGCCGTGGCAGGAGCCGCAGTCCTGGCGGACCATGTGCACGAGCTCCTTCTGGCGGGCGGGGGCCGGCTCGGCGGCCTGGGTGGTGCTGACCGCGACCGCGGTGAGGCCGAGCAACACGGCAACGTGGATGAGCAAGGATCTATCCATCACGACCTCCTTCGAACAATGCCGCCAGATTAGGTTGGCGGGGGGCGGGGGGCATTGATGGGTGTCAAGACGGGGGGCGGCGCCCTGCGCTGCCGCTGAGAATTCGCCCGCACGCGGAGGCTGGATGGAGGATCTGCCCCGCTTTGACCGGTGGCCTGCGGCTGAAGCCGCGGCGACAGCGGCAGCGTGGAGTGAGGTGTTCGACTGGGCGCGTGGGCCGAGCCATGAAAAACGGCGGAACCCGCCAGGGTCCCGCCGTTGCGGTGTTGATGCAGGTAGAACTCAGCCCTTCAGGATCCAGCCCACGACGTCCTTCAGGTCGCCGTCGCTGATCTTGTCGGCGGGGTTCGGCGGCATCGGGATCGGGCCCCAGACGCCGGAGCCGCCCTTGCGGACCTTGTCGGACAGTTTGGCAACGGCATCGCCCTGGCCCTTGTACTTGGCGGCGATGTCCTTGAAGGCCGGGCCGACCATCTTCTTGTCCATCGCGTGGCAGGCCATGCAGCCGGCCTTCTGGGCGGCGGCGGCCGGGTCGGCGGCGAGTGCGCTGCCGCTGGCGGCGGTGGCGAGGAGGGCGGCGAGAATCAGCGAATATTTCATCGGAGAACTCCTTTGGCAGTTGTCCGCCGGCCGGAGCCGGCGGCGGGCACGACGATCAGTAAACGTCGCGCTGGGTGTTATACACGTTGAAGTGGCCGGTCGGGGTGACCAGGCGCGGGTCCTTGATCACGTTCTTCAGCTTGAGCGTCTTGTCGTCCACCACCACGATGGCGGATTCCTTGTTCTTGGCGCTCCACACCGCGAACCACACTTCGTCGCCGGCCTTGTTGTACTCCGGCTGCACCACGCGCTTGGCACCGTCGTCCTTGATGCCGGCCCATTCGGCGATCGGCAGGGTCTTGTAACCGGCGGCCAGGTTGTTGATGTCGTACACCACGACCGACTGGGAGATCTTCGGATCGGGGTTCAGCGGCGCATCGGACCACAGGTTCTTGGACTTCGGGTGGCTCTTGACGAACAGCGCTCCTCCGCCCGGGCCCTTCAGCGATTCGACCATCTTCCAGGCGTACTGCTTGTGCTTGGCCGGGTCGGTGCCGATCAGGGCGATGGTTTCGTCGCCCAGGTGGCCGGTGGCCCACACGGGGCCGTACTTCGGGTGGGTGAAGTTGGCGCCGCGGCCCGGGTGCGGGATCTTGCCCACGTCGATCAGCCCGGCCAGCTTGCCGTCCTTGAGGTCGATGGCGCCGACCTTGTTGGACTGGTTGGCAGCGATCATGAAGTAGCGCTTGGAGCTGTCGAGGCCGCCGTCATGGAGGAACTTGGCGACCGGGATCTCCTTGGTGGTGATCTCGTTGAGGTCGCTGTAGTTCACCATCAGGGTCTTGCCGGTTTCCTTGACGTTCACCACGAACTCGGGCTTGTAGTGCGAGGCCACGATGGAGGCGACACGCGGCTCGGGGTGGAACTCCTGCTCGCCGACGGTCATGCCGCGGGTGGCCATGATCTTGAGCGGCTCGAGGGTGTCGCCGTTCATGATCACGTACTGGGGCGGCCAGTAGGTGCCGGCGATGGCCAGCTTGTCTTCGTAGCCCTTGTACTTGGAGGTCTCGACCGAACGCGCCTCGAGGCCGACGCGGATCTCGGCGACGTTGTCGGGCTTCTCCATCCACAGGTCGATCATGTTGATCTTGGCGTCGCGGCCGATCACGAACAGGTAGCGGCCGGAGGCGGACATGCGCGAGATGTGCACCGCGTAGCCCGTCTTGATGATGTTGATGATCTTCTTGGTGTCGCCGTCGATGAGGGCGATCTCACCGGCATCACGCAGGGTCGTCGAGAAGATGTTCTCGAGGTTGTAGTTGTTCATCTTCTTCTTCGGGCGCGCCTCGGGCGGCACGATGACCTTCCAGGTCGCCTTCATGTCCTTCAGGCCGTACTCGGGCGGCTGCGGAGGCGTCTGCTGGATGTAGCGGGCCATCAGGTCGACTTCGTCGTCGCTGAGCTCGCCCGAGGTGCCCCAGTTGGGCATGCCGGCGGGGGAGCCGTACTTGATGAACACCTTCAGGTAGTCGGTGCCGGCGGCCAGGGTCTTATCGGGAGTCAGCGGCTTGCCGGTGGCGCCCTTGCGCAGCACGCCGTGACAGCCGGCGCAGCGCTCGAAGTAGATCTGGCGGGCCTTGTCGAACTCCGCCTTGGTCAGCGGCGGGGCCTTGGGGTTGATGTCCTGGTACATCTCGACGTTGGCGAGGGGCGAACTGCCGGCCTGATATTGAACTTCGGCCGAGCTGACATCCTTGCCGGCTGCGAGGGCTTGCGCGACGGCCATCGGCAGCAGGGCCGCGGCGATTGCTCCGGTCTTCCAGATTCTCATAGTGCATCTCCCTTGAATGAACGCGATGAGCGGACAATCCCGCTTGCCGGCAAGGTTGCGCCTGTGGGGCATTCCCCTTCCTTGACAGGGGTCAAGTTCGAAAAGTCACCTGGCCTGATAGATTCCTCCCGTCATGATTCCGGGAGTAACGCCATGCCGCCGCCCGTCACCGCAAGCCTCGCCCTGCCGGCCACCGGCGCCCTGCGTTCATTCCTCGACCAGTGGGTGGGCAACCGCCGCACGGAGGCCGGCGATCCGTCCCGGTCGTCCGACGCCGGCGCGATGGGCTGCGTGGCCCTGGTCGGTGCCGGCCCCGGCGACCCCGAGCTCCTCACCCTGCGCGCCGCCCGCCTGATCGGCGAGGCCGATGCGCTGGTGGTCGACCACCTGGTGAGCGACGGCGTGCTGCAGTTTGCCCGCCGCGGCGCCGAGATGCTCTACGTCGGCAAGGAAGCCGGCCACCACACCCTGCCCCAGGAAGAGATCAACCGCCTGCTGGTGCGCCTGGCCCGCGAGGGCAAGCGGGTGGTGCGCCTGAAAGGTGGCGACCCCTTCATCTTCGGCCGCGGCGGCGAGGAGCTCGAGGAGCTGCTCGAAGCCGGCGTGCCCTTCGAGGTGGTGCCCGGCATCACCGCCGCCTGCGGCGCCGGCGCCTACGCCGGCATCCCCCTCACCCACCGCGACTACGCCCAGTCGGTGGTGTTCGCCACCGGCCACCGCCGCGCCGGCGAATCGGCGCTCGATTGGGACGCCCTGGCGCGCCCCCACCAGACCGCGGTGATCTACATGGGCGTCGGCATGCTGCAGTCCCACTGCGCCGCGCTGGTCGCCCACGGCCGCGCCGCCGGCACCCCGACAGCCCTCGTCGAGAACGGCACCACGCCGCGCCAGCGGATCGTCGTCGGGACGCTCGAAACCCTGCCGGCGAAGGCCGTCGAGGCCGGTATCCGGCCGCCGGCGCTGCTGATCGTCGGCGAGGTGGTCAGCCTGGCCGGCAAGCTGGCCTGGTTTTCCGCCACCGGGGCGGCCGTGCAGGGCGCCTGAGGCGCGAGGGTTCCCATTACGGCGGCCGCCTGCGGGCGGCCGCTCCTCGTCCACCGGCCGGGCGGCCTGTTAAGCTCCGCATCCTTCACAAAACCATAACAATGGGAGGGAAAAGCCATGCCCGTCCGCCTGATCGAGCGCACGCCCGACGCCTACGCCTATCCGCTGCTCATCAAGCAGCTCCTGCACACGCCCCTGGCCGTGGCGCCGGACCAGGAGATCACCTACCTGGGCGGGCGCCGCCACAGCTACCGCGAGCTGCGCCAGCGCATCGGCCGGCTGGCCAGCGCGCTGGCCGGGCTGGGCGTGGAGGCCGGCGACACCGTGGCGATGATGGACTGGGACAGCCACCGCTACCTCGAATGCTTCTTCGCGGTGCCGATGATGGGCGCCATCCTGCAGACGGTGAACGTGCGCCTCACGCCCGAGCAGATCCTGTACACCCTCAACCACGCCCGCGCCGACGTGGTGCTGGTGAACGCCGAGTTCCTGCCCATCCTCGCCGCCATCGCGCCGCGCCTCGAGACGGTGAAGCGTTTCGTGCTGATCGAGGACGCGCCGGCCGCGGGCGCAGCCCCCGTCCCCTTCGCCGGTGAATACGAAGCCCTGCTGGCGGCGGCCTCGCCCGACTACGATTTCCCCGACTTCGACGAGAACGCCCAGGCCACCACCTTCTACACCACCGGCACCACGGGGCTGCCGAAGGGCGTTTACTTCAGCCACCGCCAGCTCGTGATGCACACCCTCGCCACCGCCGCGGCCCTCGGCAACGCGCCGGCCCAGGGCCGCCTGCACCGGGACGACGTGTACATGCCGATCACCCCGATGTTCCACGTGCACGCCTGGGGCCTGCCCTACGTGGCCACGATGCTCGGCCTCAAGCAGGTCTACCCGGGCCGCTACGTGCCGGAGACCCTGCTCAAGCTGGTCCGCGACGAGGGCGTCACCTTCTCCCACTGCGTGCCCACCATCCTGCACATGCTGCTGGTGCATCCGCTCTCCAAGGTCATCGACCTGTCGCGCTGGAAGCTCATCATCGGCGGCTCGGCGATGTCCCAGGCCCAGGCGAAGGCGGCGCTGGCGCGGGGCATCGACGTGTTCACCGGCTACGGCATGTCGGAGACCTGCCCCATCCTCAGCCTGGCCCAGCTGCCCACCGCGGCGCTGGCCGATGGCCCCGACGCCCAGGCCGCCCTGCGCGCCAAGACCGGCATCCCGCTGCCGCTGGTGGACCTGCGGGTGGTGGACGAGCAGCTCGCGGAGCTGCCCCGCGACGGCAGATCCGTCGGCGAGGTGGTGGTGCGCAGCCCGTGGCTCACGCAGGGCTATCTCCACGACCCGGCCGCCTCCGAGGCCCTGTGGCAGGGCGGCGTGCTGCACACCGGCGACATCGGCCACATCGACGCCGCCGGCTGGCTGCAGATCACCGACCGCATGAAGGACGTCATCAAGACCGGCGGCGAGTGGACCTCCTCGCTGCAGATCGAGGACGTGGTCGCCCAGCACCCGGCGGTGGCCGAGGTTGCGGTGATCGGGGTGCCCGACGAAAAATGGGGTGAGCGCCCGCTGGCCCGGGTCACCCTCAAGCCGGAGCAGGTCGGCAAGGTGAGCGAGCACGAGATCCGCAACTTCTCGGCGCGGCTCATCGAATCCACCGGCGTGTCGCGCTACGGGGTGCTGCTCCAGGTGCAGTTCGTCGACGTGCTGCCGCGGACCAGCGTGGGCAAGCTCAACAAGCGCGCGATGCGCGAAGAGCCCGGGCCCGGCTGAGCGCCAAGGGGGCGTGCGCACCGCAGCGGTGCGCACGGGGCGCATCACTTTGGTGCGCCGGGCGTGGGTGGGGCGTGGACAGGGCGGCAAACAGCCATGCTGGTGCAATTTTTCGGGCCTTTAATGCTGGCTCGAAACTTGCTGACGCGTATGGCCAACCTATTTTGCCGCACTGATAACGGAGTCTCCCGTGACCATCCACGTAGCCCTCAATCACCTGACTTCCTACAAGTACGACCGCCCGATCAACGTCGGGCCGCAGGTCGTCCGCCTGCGCCCGGCGCCCCACAGCCGCACCCGGATCCTCTCGTATTCCCTGCGCGTCCTGCCCAAGCCCCACTTCATCAACTGGCAGCAGGACCCGCAATCCAACTACCTGGCGCGCCTGGTCTTCCCCGAGAAGGTCACCGAGTTCAGCGTCGAGGTCGACCTCGTGGCCGAGATGTCGGTCATCAACCCCTTCGACTTCTTCCTCGAGCCCGAGGCCGAGAACTTCCCCTTCAGCTACGACAAGACCCTCGCCCACGAGCTCGCCCCCTTCCTGCTGAAGGAGCCGGCCACCCCGGCCTTCGCCGACTACCTCGCCAGCATCCCCCGCGAGACGATGCGAAGCGTAGATTTCCTGGTCAAGGTGAACGCCGACCTGCAGCAGCACATCGGCTACGTGATCCGCATGGAGCCGGGCGTCCAGACCCCCGAGGAGACCCTCACCAAGCGCACCGGCTCGTGCCGCGACTCGGCCTGGCTGCTGGTCCAGCTGCTGCGCCACATGGGCCTGGCCGCGCGCTTCGTATCCGGCTACCTGATCCAGCTGAAGGCCGACGTCAAATCCCTCGACGGCCCCTCCGGCACCGAGGTCGACTTCACCGACCTCCATGCCTGGACCGAGGTGTACCTCCCCGGCGCCGGCTGGGTCGGCCTCGACCCCACCTCCGGGCTGTTCGCCGGCGAAGGCCACATCCCGCTGGCCGCCTCGCCCGACCCGTCCTCCGCGGCGCCGGTGTCCGGCCTCATCGACGAGTGCGAGTGCGAGTTCGAGCACCACATGAAGGTCACCCGCGTGCTCGAGGCGCCGCGCGTCACCAAGCCCTACACCGAGGAGCAGTGGGCCGAGATCGAAGCCCTAGGCCACCGCATCGACGTGGACCTCGACGCCCACGACATGCGCCTCACGATGGGCGGCGAGCCCACCTTCGTGTCCATCGACGACCCCGACGGCGCCGAATGGAACACCGAGGCGATGGGCCCCACCAAGCGCATCCGCGCCGAAGACCTCTACCACCGCCTGCGCGACAAGTACGCCCCCCAGGGCCTGGCCCACTTCGGCCAGGGCAAGTGGTACCCGGGCGAGCAGCTGCCGCGCTGGTCGCTGACCTGCTTCTGGCGCAAGGACGGCGAACCGATCTGGCTCAACCCCGACCTCATCGCCGACGCCTCCGCCCCCGGCGACGTGAAGGCCGACAAGGCCCACACCTTCCTCGCCGGCGTCGCCGCGCGGCTCCAGCTCGACCGCCGCCGCGTCTTCCCGGCGTATGAAGACGCCTTCTACTACCTGTGGCGCGAGCGCCGCCTGCCGGGCAACGTCGACCCCTTCGACGCCCGCCTCGACGACCCCCTCGAGCGCGACCGCATCCGCCGCGTGTACGAATACGGCCTGCCCAACCCGGTCGGCTACGTGCTGCCGGTGGCCCTCAACGCCTACACCGGCGGCTGGGAGACCGGCCCGTGGTTCCTGCGCGACGAGCGCTGCTACCTCATCCCCGGCGACTCGCCGCTGGGCTACCGCCTGCCGCTGGACTCCCAGCCCTGGGTCACGAAGGGCGACTACCCCTATGTGAATCCGCCCGACGCCCACCAGCAGCTCGAACCGCTGCCCGCCTACCAGGCCATCCGCCGCCAGCTGCCGGGCGGCCAGACCGCGGTGGTCAATGCCCTCCGCGACGACGAGCCCGGCTTCGGCACCTCGGCCGCCGCCCGCGCCGCCGCAGCCCTCAAGGCCGCCCAGGAGGCCGGCAAGCTCAGCCCCACCGACCGCCAGCCGCAGCCCTTCCAGTCGGCCGACTGGATCGTGCGCACCGCCATGTGCGCCGAGCCGCGCAACGGCACGATGCACATCTTCATGCCGCCGCTGGCCAGCCTCGAGAAATACCTCGAGCTCGTCACCGCCATCGAAGCCACCGCCGAGGATCTGGGCATGCCGGTGGTCATCGAAGGCTACGAGCCGCCCTCCGACCCGCGCCTCACCCACTTCCGGATCACCCCCGACCCCGGCGTGATCGAGGTCAACATCCACCCCGCCAGCAACTGGGAAGAGCTCGTCGAGCGCACCACCCACCTCTACGAAGCGGCCCACTACTCCCGCCTCACCACCGAGAAGTTCATGGTGGACGGCCGCCACACCGGCACCGGCGGCGGCAACCACTTCGTGCTGGGTGGCGCCACGCCGTCCGACTCGCCCTTCCTGCGGCGTCCCGACGTGCTGCGCAGCCTGATCTCCTACTGGCACAACCACCCCAGCCTGTCCTACCTGTTCTCGGGCCTCTTCATCGGCCCCACCAGCCAGGCCCCGCGCATCGACGAAGCGCGCAACGACTCGGTGTATGAAATCGAGACCGCCTTCCGCCAGTTCCCCAAGGCCGGCGAGACGGTGCCGCCGTGGCTCATCGACCGCCTGCTGCGCAACCTGCTGATCGACGTCACCGGCAACACCCACCGCTCCGAGTTCTGCATCGACAAGCTCTACTCGCCCGACGGCCCCACCGGCCGCCTCGGCCTGGTCGAGATGCGCGCCTTCGAGATGCCGCCCCACGCGCGCATGTCGCTGGCCCAGCAGCTCCTCTTGCGCGGCCTGCTGGCCCGCTTCTGGGAAACCCCCTACGCGCCGGAGCGCCTGGTGCGCTGGGGCACCGAGCTGCACGACCGCTTCCTGCTGCCCCACTTCGTCGAGCAGGACTTCAACGACGTGATGGAAGACATGCAGGCCCACGGCCTGCCCTTCAAGCCCGAGTGGTTCGCCCCGCACCTCGAGTTCCGCTTCCCCAAGATCGGCGACTTCGCGGTGCGCGGCATCGACATCGAGCTGCGCAGCGCCCTCGAACCTTGGCACGTGATGGGCGAAGAGGGGGCCATCGGCGGCACCGTGCGCTTCGTCGACTCGTCGGTGGAGCGCCTGCAGGTGAAGGTGTCGGGCATGTCGAACGACCGCTTCCTGCTGGCCGTGAATGGCCGCACCATCCCGCTGCAGCCCACCGGCACCGTCGGCGAGCACGTGGCCGGGGTGCGCTACCGCGCCTGGCAGCCGCCGTCCTGCCTGCACCCCACCATCCCGCCCCACGCGCCGCTTGTCTTCGACCTGGTGGACACCTGGACCGGCCGCTCCCTCGGCGGCTGCCAGTACCACGTGTCCCACCCGGGCGGGCGCAGCTTCGAGACCTTCCCGGTCAACGCCTTCGAGGCCGAGAGCCGCCGCCTGGCGCGCTTCTTCCGGATGGGCCACACCCCGGGCGAGCCGCAGCTCAAAGTCTCGCCGGTCGAGAAGGAGTTCCCCTTCACCCTCGACCTGCGTCGCTGATACTTCACCACCGGCGGAGCGGGGAGGGGCTTCTCCCCGCTCGAACCGCCCTTTGCCGGCGGTCACGCCGTGCCGTATCGTTCGCACCTGCCCGCTGCCGGGCGCCGCATCGCCCCCGACCGCCCCTCCATGAGCCACCCACTCCTTGCCCACTACCCCTACCGGCCCGACTCCTACGATGAGCTGATCGGCGACGAGGACGTACGGCCCCACTGGCAGGCCTTCGTCGACCACATCGAGGAGACCGGCAGCGACACCCTGCGCGGCCGGGCCGCCCAGCTGGAGCGGGGCATCCAGCAGAACGGCGTCACCTACAACGTCTATGCCGACCCCCGCGGTGCGGGCCGCCCGTGGTCCCTCGACCTCCTGCCGCTGATCCTGCCGGCCGACGAATGGCGCGGCATCGCCGCCGCCATCGCCCAGCGCGCGCGCCTGCTCGACACCCTGCTCGGCGATCTCTACGGCCCCCAGACCACCCTCGAGAAGGGCCTCCTGCCCACCGAGCTGGTGTATGGCCACAAGGGCTTCCTGTGGCCCTGCCAGGGCATCCGGCCGGCCGGCGGCCACTACCTGCACCTCTACGCCGCCGACCTGGCCCGCTCGCCGGACGGCCGCTGGTGGGTCATCGCCGACCGCACCCAGGCCCCGTCGGGCGCCGGCTACGCCCTCGAGAACCGGCTGCTCGTGTCGCGGGCCTTCCCCGACCTGTTCCGCGACATGCAGGTGCACACCCTGGCCGGCTTCTTCCGCGGCCTGCAGCGCGCCCTCGCGGCCCAGGCCCCGAGTGATGGCGAGCCGCCGCTCAGCGTGCTGCTCACCCCCGGCCCCTTCAACGAAACCTACTTCGAGCACGTCTACCTGGCCCGCTACCTGGGCTTCCCGCTGGTCGAGGGGCAGGACCTCACGGTGCGCGACGACACCGTCTTCCTCAAGACCGTGTCGGGCTTGAAGCGCGTGCACGCCATCCTGCGCCGCCTCGACGACGACTTCTGCGACCCTGTAGAGCTGCGCGCCGATTCGGCCCTCGGCGTGCCCGGCCTGCTCGGCGCGGTGCGTGCCGGCAAGGTGCTGGTGGCCAACGCGCTGGGCTCGGGCCTGCTCGAATCGGCGGCGCTGCCGGGTTTCCTGCCGGGCATCTGCCGCCACCTGCTCGGCGAGGAGCTGGCCATGCCCTCGGTGGCCACCTGGTGGTGCGGCGAGGCACCGGCCCGTGCCGAGGTGCTCGACAACCTGCGCAACCTGGTGCTCAAGCCCACCTTCCCCGGGCGCTCCAGCGAGGTGCTGTTCGGCGACCGGCTGGCCGAAGACCAGCTCGACGCCCTGGCCGCGCGCATCGAGGCCCACCCCACCGAGTTCGTCGCCCAGGAGCTCGTCAAGCTCTCCCGCGCCCCGGTGTGGGCCGGTGGCCACCGGCGCAAGCTGCGCCCGCGGGCGATGGGCCTGCGCGTCTATGCCGCGATCACCCCCGAAGGCTACAGCGTGCTGCCCGGCGGGCTGGCGCGGGTGGCCGGCGTCGAGAACACCCGCATCCTCACGCTGCAGAAGGGCGGCAGCAGCAAGGACACCTGGGTGCTCTCCGACGGGCCGGTGTCCACCTTCAGCCTGCTCAAGAACGTCATCGGCGTCGACGACCTGATCGGCGAGACCGGCACCCTGTCGTCGAGGCTGGCCGAGAACCTGTTCTGGTTCGGCCGCTACAGCGAACGCTGCGACGCCGTCGCCCGCCTCGCCCGGCTGGCCCTCACGCGGCTCTCCGAGGGCCGCCGCACCGAACGCGCCGGGGCCCTCGCGGTGATGCTCGATCTGGCCGCCGGTGCCGGCCTGATCGACGAGGAGGCCGTCGATGGCCCGGTGGTCAAGGCCGAGCTCGACCTCTTCCGCGCCGTCCTCGATCGCCGGGCCGACCACGGCCTCGCCGCCAACCTGCAGCGCCTCAGCTGGTGCGCCACCCAGGCCCGCGAGCACCTCTCCCTCGACCACTGGCACGCCCTCAAGCGCCTGTCGGCCGAGATCGAGGCCTGCCGCGAGCGGGCCAGCGACACCTCCGCCCTGCTCGAATTCCTCGACGAGGCCCTCACCACCTTCGTGTCCCTGTCGGGCTTCGCGATGGACACCATGACCCGCGACATGGGCTGGCGCCTGCACATCGTCGGGCGCCGCCTCGAGCGCCTCGACAACCTGGCCAGCACGCTGGCGCGCTTCCTGCGGCGCTACACCGGGCTCGACTCCCAGCTCAACCGCGAGCTGGCCGTGGAGGCCCTGCTCGAGCTGTGCGACTCGGTCATCACCTACCGCACCCGCTACCGCGCCCAGCCCGAGCTGCTGCCTGCGATCCACCTCCTCGCGATGGACGAGGCCAACCCCCACGCGCTGGCCTTCCAGCTGCGCATGGCCGGCAACTACCTCAGCCGCTTCGAGAAGAGCGGCTCGCCCCTCGGGATGGCCGAGTTCGAGCAGGCCTTCGCCGGCATCCAGGTCTTCCCCTGGAAGCGCCTCGAGGCGAGCACCCCGGAGGCCGACCGCCACGCCGCCTGCGTCCTCCTCGCCACCCGCCTGGAGGCCCTGGCCGACGCCGGCCGGCAGCTCTCCGACCGCCTCGCGATGCGCTTCTTCAGCCACGTGGGCGGCAACCGCCAGGCCACCTTCGCCGCGTAAGTCTCCGCCCCGCCCATCACCATGAGCCAGAGCGTCGCCTACATCGTCATCCACGAGACCGAGTACCCCCAGTGCGGGGTGCCGGTGTCGCTGGCCCAGCACCTCCTGCACCTCATCCCGCGTGCGCTGCCGCACCAGCTGCGCGCGTCGGCCGGCATCACCATCGAGCCCGACGTGGGCCGCCTCGAACACGGCGAGGACGCCTTCGGCAACCCGGTCACCTGGCTGTCCCTCGACACCCCCCATGACGGCCTGCTGGTGCGCGCCGAGAGCCACGTCACGGTGGTGCGCCGCACGCTGCCGGCCCCCGCCGACTCGCCGCCCTGGGAGCGCGTCCGCGAAGGTTTCCTGTACCGCCCCGAGCCCCACAGCCGCGAACGCCTCGATGCCGAGCGCTACCTCTACGCCTCGCCTCGCGTCCCGCGGGACGCCGCCCTCGCCGACTTCGCGCGGCAGGCCTTCACGCCCGGGTTGCCGCTGCTGGCCGGCGCCAGGGCGCTGATGGACCTGATCTTCAAGACCTTCACCTTCGACGCCGAGGCCACCGAGGTGAACACCCCGGTGCACGAGGTACTCAAGCGCAAGCGCGGCGTGTGCCAGGACTTCGCCCACCTGATGATCGCCGCGCTGCGCTCCATCGGCCTGCCGGCACGCTACATGTCGGGCTACCTGCTCACCGACCCGCCGCCGGGCAAGCCGCGCCTCGTCGGCGCCGACGCCTCCCACGCCTGGGTGGCGGTGTGGTGCCCCGGCCACGGCTGGATCGAATACGACCCCACCAACGGCATCCAGCCCGACCTGCGCCACGTCACCCTCGGCTGGGGGCGTGACTTCCAGGACGTCTCGCCGCTGCGCGGGGTGATCCTCGGCGGCCTCGCCCAGGCGCCCGAGGTGCGCGTCACGGTGATGCCCGAGGCCGAGTGGGTCGAGCGCCAGGCGCAGCTCGCCAAGGCGAAGGCCGACGCGAAGGCGAAGGCGCCGCCGGCCCCCGAGGTGGAAGAGCCGGAGGCCTGAGCCAGGCCTCGCCGGACCGCCGCCCGCGCCCGGACTACATTGCCGGCACCTACATGGCGCATCCCCGGGGCGGTCTGTTTCCACCGCTTGCGGTGATGAAGCCTTTTCGAAGGCAGCAAAGGGAAGAGGGCTGTCGTTCCGCCGGCATCCGAGGTTTGCTGCAGCGTTCGGCGGCGGTTTTCAGGATAATCCGCGGCCTGTCACCACCGAGCCGCCGCCCCCATGCCTTACCTCGTCACCGTCAATCTGCTGTGGGCCTTCTCGTTCAGCCTGATCGGCGAATACCTGGCCGGGCGGGTCGACAGCGACTTCGCGGTGCTGGTGCGGGTGGCCATCGCCGCGCTGGTGTTCATCCCCTTCACCCGCTGGCGCGGCCTGCCGCCGCGGCTGGTGGGTGGCCTGTGGCTGGCCGGGGCGCTGCAGTTCGGCGTCACCTACCTGTGCCTGTACCGCAGCTTCACGGTGCTCACGGTGCCCGAGGTGCTGCTGTTCACGGTGCTCACCCCGATCTACGTGACCCTCCTCGACGACGCCCTGGCGCGCCGCTTCAACCCCTGGGCGCTGCTGGCGGCGCTGGTGGCGGTGGCCGGCGGGGTGGCGATCCGCTTCCAGCCCCTGGAGGGCGACTACCTCACCGGCTTCCTGCTGCTCCAACTCGCCAACGCCACCTTCGCCGCCGGCCAGGTGCTGTGCCGCCACCTGCTCGCCCGCCACGTCACCGACGTGCCGCTGTACCGCTTCTTCGGCCACTTTTTTCTCGGCGCGCTGGTGCTGGCGCTGCCCTCGTGGCTGATCTTCGGCAACCCGGCCAAGCTGCCACACACCGCGCTGCAGTGGGGCGTACTGGTGTGGATGGGCCTGTTCGCCACCGCGCTGGGGATGTTCTGGTGGGTGAAGGGCAGCACCCGCGTCGACGCCGGCGCGCTGGCGGTGATGAACGAGCTGCACGTGCCGCTGGGGCTGCTGGTGAACCTGCTGATCTGGAACCGCGACGCGGATCTGCAGAAGATAGCCCTGGGGGGCGGGGTGATCCTGCTGTCGCTGGTGCTCAACCGGGTCGGGCGGGCCCGCGGCGCGGCGCCGGCCACCTAACCGGGCTCACCGGGAGGGTGAGTGCCCGCCGGCCGGCAGCTTGCCGCACCGTTTGCATGAATGGCGCGGACGTCGGCTTGATACGGGTGCGCGTGATGGCGGTACACCGCCTTGTGATCGTGGTACGCGGCCTCGTTCCTTTAGCACGAGGCCGCGTGCTAAAGGAACGATAGTGTTTTATCGAATCACGAGGCTTCGTGATGAGGGAAAGAGCTATCGTTGGCGTGGTAGACGGCCTTCTACCTTTGATTCGAGGCCTCGCATCAAAGGAACGATAGCGTTTTATCGAATCACGAGGCCTCGTGATAAGGGAAAGAGCTATCGTTGAAGGAGTACGAGCCCTTGTGATGAAGACACAAGGGCTCGTACCAGGCAAACGACAGGGTGTGGGTGAATCATGCCGCCGCGTGATCGTGTCACACGGCGGCATTGGGCCTCAGGCGCCCTTCCAGCCACCCCCCAGGGCCTTGAACAGGTCCACGGTGGCGGTGAGGCGGGCCTGGCGGTTCTGGATCCAGGCCACGGTGGCGTCGTTGGCGGTGCGCTGGGCGCTGAGCACTTCGAGGTAGGGCGAGTAGCCGGCGTCGTAGCGGGCCTGGGCGAGCTGCAGGGCGCGCCTGGCGGCGTTCATCGCGCGGGTGTAGGCGTCCTCGGCATCGGCGTTGCGGCCGACGCTGACGAGGGCGTCGTTCACTTCGCGGAAGGCGCCTTGCACGGTCTTGCGGTAGGTTTCGAGGCTCTGCTGCTGCTGGGCCGTGACCTGATCCACCTGGGCGCGCAGGCGGCCGCCTTCGAAGATCGGCTGGGTGAGCCCGGCGCCGAAGGACCACACCGCCGACGGGGCGCTGAAGAGCTGCGACAGGTCCTTGCTCTCGCGGCCGAAGTTGCCGGTGAGGGTGATGCTGGGGAACAGCGCGGCCTTGGCGACACCGATCCGGGCGTTGGCGGCGACCAGGTCGGTCTCGGCCTTCTTCACATCAGGGCGGGCGTCGAGGAGCGCCGAGGGCAGGCCGGCGGGCGGCACCGGCGGCACCGGCAGGGTGCGCAGGTCGCCCGCGGCGATCTTGAGGCCGGGCTGGCCCACCAGCAGGCCGAGCAGGTTCTCGGACAGGCCGCGGGCGCGGTCGAGCTCGACCCGGGCGGCGGTGTAGGTGGCCAGCGCGCCCTCGGCCTGCTGCACGTCGAGCTGCGAGGCGATGCCGCCCTCGAAGCGGGTGCGGGTGAGCTGGGTGCTACGGCTCTGGCTGCTCAGCGAGTCGTCGACGGCCAGCAGCTGGGCGTCGATGGCGCGCAGGTTGAGGTAGGCCTGGGTGACCGCGGCGGCCAGGCTCAGCGACACCGTGTCGGCCGCGTAGCGGGTGCCCAGGGCCTGGGCGCGGGCGCCCTCCGAGGCGCGCCGCAGCTTGCCCCACACGTCGAGTTCGAAGGAGGTGGACAGGGCCAGGCGGGCGCTGCTGCGGGTGATCGGCGCGGTGGACGGGATCGGCGTGGCGTTGGTCTGGCTGATCCGGTTGCGGCTGCCGCTGGCCTCGGCGTTGACCTGCGGCAGCAGGGCAGCGTCGACCTGGCGCAGCAGGGCGTCGGCTTCCTCGATGCGCAGGGCGGCGATGCGGGCGTCGGGGCTGGTGGAGAGGGCCTGGGCGACCAGGCCGTCGAGCTGGGCGTCGCCGAACAGCGACCACCAGTTGGCGGCCACCGTGGGCGCCGCGGCCAGCGGGCCGGCGGCGGTGTAGGCCTCGGGCAGCCCGAGCTGGGCCGCCGGGCGCACGTAGTCGGGCCCGAGGGCGCAGCCGGACAGCACGGCCAGCGTCAGCGCGGCGAGGGCGAGGGGCCGTGCGGTGAAGTGGGGAGCGTCAGGGCGGCGCATCATGCCTTCTCCTCGGAGCTGTGGGGGGTAATGGCGGCCTTGGACGCCCGGCGCCCGGCGAACCAGCTGAAGAACATGGGGATGAAGATGGTGGCGATGAAGGTGGCCGCCAGCATCCCGCCGAACACGCCGGTGCCCATGGACTTGCGGGCCGCGGCGCCGGCGCCGGTCGAGATGACCAGTGGGAAGACGCCCAGGATGAAGGCCAGCGAGGTCATCACGATGGGCCGGAAGCGCAGCCGCGCGCCTTCGAGGGCGGCCTCAAGCACGTGCATGCCCTCGGCGCGCTTCTGGGCGGCGAACTCGACGATCAGGATGGCGTTCTTGGCGGCGAGGCCGATCAGCACCACCAGGCCGATCTGGAAGTAGATGTCGTTGGGCATGCCGCGGATCATCACCGCCGCCAGCGCGCCGAACAGCGCGAAGGGCACCGACATGATCACCGCCAGCGGCAGCGACCACTTCTCGTACTGGGCAGCGAGGATCAGGAAGACCATGATGATGCCGAAGCCGAAGGCGATCGCCGAGGTGGTGCCGGTGCGCTTCTCCTGGAAGGCCTGGCCGGTCCAGGCCAGCTCGTAGCCGGCCGGCAGGGTTTCGCGGGCGACTTCCTCGACGATCTTGATGGCGTCGCCGGTGCTGACCTTGGGGATGGAGTTGCCCAGCACCTTGGCCGACAGGAAGCCGTTGAAGCGCTCGAGCTGCTCGGCGCCGACGATCTGCTTGACCTTGATCAGCGTGCCCACCGGCACCATCGCACCGGCGGTGGAGCGCACATACACCTTGCCCAGGTCGTCGGGCTGGGCGCGGTAGGCGCCGTCGGCCTGGAGCTGGACGCGGTAGGTGCGGCCGTTGAGGTTGAAGTCGTTCACGTACAGCGAGCCCATGGTGGATTGCAGCGTCTGGTAGACGTCGGCCACCGGGATGTCCATCGAGATGGCCTTGGCTTCGTCCACTTCCACGTAGAGCTGGGGCGAGGTGGGGCGGAAGAAGGTGTTGATGCCGGTGAGCTCGGGGCGCTTCTTGAGGGCTTCCATGAACTGCTGCATCACGCCGGCGAGCTTCTGCGGGTCGGCGTCGCCGCGGGCCTGGATGTAGGCCTCGAAGCCGCCGGCGGCACCCAGGCCGCGGATGGCGGGCGGGTTGAACACGATGGCGAGGCCGTCGGGCATGGTCATGCCGAGGCCGGTGAACTTCTTGGCCAGCTCGTCGGCGCCGGTGCTGCGCTCCGACCAGTCCTTGAGCGGGATGAACACCGTGCCGGCGTTGGGCTTGAGGCCGCCGCCGATGATGTCGTTGCCGGCGATCACGAAGACCTTGTCGACGCTCTCGTCCTGCTTGAGCTTCTGCTGGAAGCTCTCGCCGGTGACGCGGGTGCGCTGCAGGCTGGCGCCGTCGGGGAGCATCAGGGCGCTGATCAGGTAGCCCTGGTCTTCGGCCGGCACGAAGCCGCCGGGCACCGCGCGGAACATGAAGATGCTGCCGCCGACGATGATCGTGCACGCCACGGTGCCGATGATGCGGTGGTGCAGGGTCTTGTTCACCATCCCGGTGTAGGAGCGGGTGAAGGCGTCGAAGAGGCGGTTGAAGGGGCGGAAGATGGGGGCTTCTTCGTGCTTGGTCTGCAGCAGCAGCGCGCACAGGGCCGGGGTGAGGGTGAGCGCGACGACGCCGGAGAGGGTCACCGAGATGGCCACCGTCACCGCGAACTGCTGGTAGAGCTTGCCGGCGATGCCGCCGAGGAAGGCCACCGGCACGAACACCGCGCACAGCACCAGCACGATCGCCACCACGGCGCCGGAGACTTCGCGCATGGCCTCGATGGCGGCCTCGCGGGGCTGCATCTTCTCTTCCCACATCAGGCGCTCGACGTTCTCGAGCACCACGATGGCGTCGTCCACCACGATGCCGATCGCCAGCACCATCGCGAACAGGGTGAGGGTGTTGATCGAGAAGCCGAACATCCACAGGCCGGCGAAGGTGCCGATCAGCGACACCGGGACGGCGATCAGCGGGATCAGCGTGGCGCGCCAGTTCTGGAGGAACACGAAGACCACCACCGCCACCAGCAGGATGGCCTCACCGAGGGTGCGCACGACCTCCTCGATCGAGGCCTGCACGAACTTGGTGGTGTCGAAGGGCACCACGTAGTCGACGCCGGAGGGGAACTTCTGCTTCAGCTCGTCCATGCGGGTGCGCACTTTGGAAGCCACTTCGAGCGCGTTGGCGCCGGATTGCAGGAAGATGCCGACACCGACCACCGGCTTGCCGAGCAGGGTGGTGCTGGCGTCGTAGTTCTGGGCGCCGAGCTCGACCCGGGCCACGTCCTTCACCCGGAGCACGCCGCCCGGGCCGGCGGCACGCACCACGATGTTGCCGAACTCCTCGGGGGAGCTGAGGCGCCCCTTGGCGGTGACGGTGTACACCAGCTGCTGGCCGGCGGGGGCGGGCTCCTGGCCGATCTTGCCGGCGGCGTTCTGGCGGTTCTGGCCGGCGATGGCGTTGGCCACGTCGGTGGCCGTCACCCCCAGCTGGGCCATGCGGTCGGGCTTGAGCCACAGGCGGATGGAGTAGTCGAGGGCGCCGAAGATCTGGGCGTCACCCACGCCGGGGATGCGCTTGAGGTCGTCGAGCACGTTGACCAGCGCGTAGTTGGACAGGAACAGCGGCGTCCGGCTGGCATCCGGCGAGGTCAGGGTGGTGACCATCAGGATGTCGTTGGAGCGCTTCTGCACCGTCACGCCGAACTGGCGCACCACGTCGGGCAGGCGCGGTTCGGCGATCTTGACGCGGTTGTTGACGTTGACGGTGGCCATGTCGACGTTGGTGCCCACCTCGAAGGAGGCGGTGATCGTCAGGCTGCCGTTGGACGAGGCGGTGGAGTTGAAGTACAGCAGGTTCTCGACCCCCGACAGCTGCTCCTCGATGGGGGCGGCCACGGTTTTTGCCAGGGTCTCGGCGGAGGCGCCGGGGTAGGAGGCGGTGATCACCACCGTCGGCGGGGTGATCTCGGGGTATTGGGCGATGGGCAGCGCGCGCGCGGCCATCAGGCCGGCGATCACGATGATGATCGAGATGACCGACGCGAAGATCGGCCGGTTGATGAAGAAACGTGACATCGTGCGTGCCCCCTCAACCCTTCGCCGCCGGGGCGGCCGCGGGCGCTGCGCCCGGCTTGGCGGCACCCGGCGCGCCCGGGCCCTGGCCCGGTGCGTGGGGGGCGACGGTTGCGCCGGGGCGGGCCTTCATGAGGTTGTCGACGATCACCTTGTCGCCGGCCTTCAGGCCGCCGAGGATCACCCAGTCGGTGCCGCTCCACTGGCCGGTCTTGACCGGGCGCGGCTCGACCTTGTTGTCGGCGCCGACGGTCATCACGATGGCGCCCTTGTCGGTCTGCATCACCGCCGCCTGGGGCACCTTGAAGACGCCGCTGCGCTCGCCGGTGATCAGCCGGGCGCGCACGAACTGGCCGGGCAGCAGGCGGCCTTCGGGGTTGGCGAACTCGCCGCGCAGCTGCAGGGTGCCGAGCTTGGGGTCGATCTGGCTGGCGGCGAAGTTGAGCTTGCCGCGCACCGGGTAGCTGCTGCCGTCGGGCAGCACCAGCTCGACGCCGCGGATCGCCTGGGGCTTGAAGCGGCCGTCGGGCATCGCCGCCGTCAGCTCGGCCTCGGGGATCGAGAAGCGCACCCACATCGGGTTGACCTGCACCACGGTGGTCAGCAGGGTGCCGCCGCCGGTGGCGAGCAGGGTGCCTTCGGAGACCACCGAGCGGCCGGTGATGCCGCCCACCGGGGCGGTGACGGTGGCGTAGGAGAGGTTCAGTTCGGCCTGGCGCAGGGCGGCCTGGGCTGCCTGCACGGTGGCCGTGGCGACGTTGTTGTCGGAGCTGGCGGTGTCGTATTCGCGCTGGCTGATGGCCTGCTGGGCGAGCAGGCCCTTGAGGCGGGCGGCCTCGCGCTGGGTCTGCTCGACGCGGGCCCTGGCTTCGGCGAGCTGCGCCCGGGCCTGGGCGACGGCGGTCTCGAGGGGCGCCCGGTCGATCTGGTAGAGCGCCTGGCCGGCCTTCACCGCCGAGCCTTCTTCGAAGACGCGCTTCTCGAGGATGCCGCCGACGCGGGCGCGGACCTCCACTTCGCGGGCGCCCTCGGTCTGGGCGACGGCCTCGACGCTGGTCTCGACGCGGGTCGGCTGCATCTCGAGGGCAGTCACCGGCAGCGGCGGCATGGCGCCACCCGGCGGGCCGGCGGGCGGCTGCTCCTTGCCGGAGCAGGCGGCGAGCAGGAGGGTGGCGGAAAGGGTCGACAGGCCAAGGCCGGCGAGACGGGTGGCAGAACGGACGGTCACGATGATCTCCGGGGGCTGGATTTCTGATGGGGCTTGGGGCATAGTTTATACAAACACGGTCGTATGTAAATAGCCCGGCACGTAAGGGTGGGTAAAGATTGCGCCCATCGGATTGCGCCACACCGAAGGCCGCTCCCGGGCATGCCGCGAAGATAATACCGACTTTAGAACAGGCCGATGGTTCGTAAAACGAAAGAAGAAGCCGAGATCACCCGCCTGCACATCATCGATGCTGCGCGCCGGGTGTTTCTGCAATGTGGGGTGAGCCACACTTCCCTCGAAAAGATCGCCGCCGCCGCCGGAGTGACCCGCGGCGCGGTGTATTGGCATTTCCGCAACAAGAGCGAGCTGTTCTTTGCGATGCGCGAGGACGCGATACTGCCCTTCGTCGACCGGGTGGTCTTCGACGCCGAGGACGAGGAGCCGCTGGCGGGCATCGAGACCGCCCTGCTGGAGATCTTCCGGGTCCTCGCCGACGAGCAGAAGACCCGCGAGACCCTGGAGATCGTCTCCTTCAAGTGCGAATACGTGGACGAGCTCCTGCCGCTGATGGGCTGCTCGGCGGGTCAGCAGGCCTTCCTCGACGACCTGACCCGCGCCTACGCCCGCGCCGCCGCTCGCGGCCTGTTGCGCCCGGGGGCGACGCCGGAGGTGCTGGCGACCGACACCTTCATGTTCGTCGGCGGGCTGGTGAAGCACTGGCTGGAAGGCGGGCCCGAGTCGCCCTTCCGGCAGGGCGCCGAAGAGATGGTCCGCGCCCACATGGCCCTGCGCCGGGCCTGAGGGCCTTCAGGGCGCCGGGCCGTCGCCGGCCGGCGCTGCCTGGAAGGCGCCGGGTATCCAGCGTGGCCGGGCGGCCAGCGGCCGCGTGCCGGCCGGAAAGCGGAACTCTGCCGCGGGCGCGAGCCCGCTGTCGGCGGCTGATGGCACCGGCGCCAGCTGCGAGCCTGCCCAGCCCGAATCCGGCAGCGGCGTGCCGGCTGGCAGCCGCGTGTTGCCCTGGTGGTCGCCGGGCATCCCCTCGACGAAGCTCCCCGGCCCCGCCAGCAGGTTGTTGCGCGTGGTCACGCGGGTGTCGGCGGGCAGGCGTTCGAACCACACCCGTACGAACTGGCCGGGGCGGGCGCCGTCGTTGATCAGGGTGTTGTGGGACATCTGCAGCCGGTTCACCGGCCAGCGGCCGTTCTCGGCACCGTAGGAGACGATCGCCGGGTTGTCGGTGGTGGCGCTCTGGGCGATCAGGTTGCCCACCACCCGCGCATCGCCCCCCTCCGGAAACTCCAGCTCGTAGGACGCCGAGCCGCCCGGCCCGTCGGCCAGCCAGTTGTAGCGCACCTCATTGACCCGCGCCCGGCTCTTGACCAGATGCCCGCGGTGCCCCTGCACGAAGCGGCTGCCTTCGAGCACGAAGCGGCTGATCTGCCCCACGTAGAGCAGGTGCGGCAGCAGCGGCCCGCCCCGGGGCGCGTGGCCGAACACGCTGCCGGTGATGCGCAGCTCGCTGTCGGCGACGTTGCCGGTGAGGATGCCCATCTCGTTGTCCTCGAAGACGCAGTCGGCCAGATCCAGCGAGCCGTGCTCGAAGCGGATGCCGGCGCCGTTGCCGGCGGGCGCGCGGGCGCCGCGGAACTCGATGTTGCGGATCCGGAAGCGGCCGCTCCTGAGCACCCAGATGCCCTTGCCCTCGGCCACCTGCCCGTCGGCCAGCAGCACCGGCCGCGCGCCGATGCCGCGGATCTCGAGATCCCGCTGCAGCCACACCGCGACGTCGCCCCGGTAGGTGCCGGGCTTGATGAGTACGGTGTCGCCGTCCCGGGCGATGCGGGCCGCGTCGGCGATGCGCGTGACGGCTTCGCCCGGGCCGACGGTGATGACGGCGGCGAGGCTCGGCCCCGCGCCCGCGAGCAGCAGGGCGAAGGCCAGGAGGCGCGCCGGCCGCTTCATTGCGGGGAGGGCGCCCCGGCGGCCTGGCCGGTGGGGCGTACGGTGAGGGCCAGCCAGAGCAGCAGCGTGAAGAACAGGGTGAGGCGGGGGATGTCCAGCAGGCTGTCCACCATCCCGACCACCGAAGCGCCGGCCAGCGCGGCGGCCAGGGTCGGCACGAGCGCGCTCCCGCGGCGGGCGCTCCGCAGCAGGTGCCAGCCGGCGAGGGCCAGCGCCAGCGCCAGCACCGCCAGGCCGAACAGGCCCTGCTCGACATAGGTGTGGGCGAACATGTTGTGGGCGTGCCAGGGCAGGTGGTAGCGATCCGATCCGAAGAACCAGAAGTCGCCGCCCTGGGCGAAGTTGCCATTGCGCAGGAGCGGGCGCATGTGGGAATCCATCACCTCCAGGTCGTCCACATCGACCGGCCCCACGCCCGGCATGCCGATGGAGAACATGGCCAGGCGCGGCGGCCGGCCCGGCCCGACGAGCGCATCGGGCCAGACGCCCTCGAAGGTCTGCCAGCCGGCGCCGCCCTTGACCTGCGGGCTCAGGGCCAGGCAGTTCTCGGGGTAGAGCAGGTGCTTGCGGCACACGTTGACGATGAGCGTGACGTCCGCCGGGCTGCGGGCGCGGAAGCGGAACAGCAGCCGGCCCTCGGTCGACGCCGGGATGCGCTGGGAAAGCCCCAGCCATTCGTCGGCCCCCCGCCGGCCGCGGGCACTGCCCAGGCGCATGAAGTAGCCGCCGGCCTCCTCGACCAGGCTCAGGGAGCCGGGGGCGATGGGGTCTTCGACGGACCAGAAGTAGGCGCTCGGGTAGCGCCCGAGCCCGAGCCCGAAGAGCTTGTCCGCGCCGGTCCGGGGCAGGCCGATGCTGCGTTCGATCTGCGTCAGGCGGACGTCCTGCTCCGTGTCGGCGGCGGAAAAACTGCTGCTCATGTAATAGCTGCCGAGGGTGGCGACCAGAAAGCCGCCGAGCGCGAGGCTGGCGGCCAGGCTGAACAGGTCGGCCGGCTGCGGCTGCCACAGGCGCGCGCGGGCCTGCCAGACCATCAGCCCGAGCACCGCGGCGATGGCGGCGGCGGTGATGCCGAAGTGGTGTTCCGGGTGCCAGAAGGCGCTGATCCAGACGGTGTTCAGGGCCGTCCAGGCCAGCAGCGAGGCGACCAGCGAGCCCGCGGCGGCGGCCCTGTTGCGGCCATGGGCGACGATGGCGAGGGCCGTTGCGGCCCACGACAGGGCGTAGATCAGATAGACCCCCTTCGGCAGCCAGATCGCCGCGAGCCCGGTGAGGATCAGCAGCAGCGCGCCCACCAGGAGGCTGGAGGCCAGCAGGCCGGGGCGCATCCCGGCCAGCGCGTCCCCCGCCGGATAGACCAGCAGCGCCACACCGAAGAAGGCGAGCAGGCCCCGGTAACCCCCTTCCTGGAAGACCAGGGCCGCCGCCAGCAGGGTCGCGGCCAGCAGCGCCCCCAGCACGAGCGGCCGGCGTGGCGCCTTGTCGGGGGCGGCCGGGCGGAGCAGGAGCAGCCCGCCGCCGATGGTGACCGCGACGGCCAGGGCGCCATAGACGATGCGCGACAGCGTGCTGAAGAGCGCGTAGCTGCCGAGGCCGACGAGCAGCAAGGCCACGATCTTGCCCGCCGTCCGGTGGGTCTGCTGCAGGAGCAGGACGGCAAACGGCAGGCACAGCAGCAGCCAGGCGTCGAGCCCCGCGCCACCCACGTGGGACTCCCAGAACAGGGCGGTGGTCCGGTAGTCGGAGGCAAAGTCGGTGAGGCCCGGGAAGGCCAGGCGCTCCCACAGGGCGGCCAGGCTGCAGGCCGTGAGGCCGAGGGTCAGGCCGAGGGTCAGCCGGTCCAGCCCGGCCTGGCCGTCGCGGCGGATCGCCAGATGCAGGAAGGGGATCAGCGCAAAGCCCAGCACGAAGCCCTTGCCGACCCGCAGTGCGTTGAGCGGCGTGTTGTAGCCCACCAGCGCCGCCGCGTCGAACGCGGGGGCCGTGCCGAGGCCGCGGAGGCCCGAGATCAGCACGCTCGCCGCCAGCAGCCCGAAGAGGGCCAGCGCGCTCACCGTCAGCTTAACCGGTGCCCGCCCGGTCAGGGTGGGCGAGGGCGGGGCGAAGGTTTCGCGCAGGCCGAGGGCCGCCAGGGTGGCGAGGGCCAGCGCATCGCTTTCGGTGAAGTGGATGTGGCCGCTCCACGGGGCGAGGTCGACCACCGGCCACAGGGCGGGCATCAGCACCAGCCAGAGGGCCGGCCGCAGCGCGAGGCCAAGCCCGTAGAGGCCCAGCAGGATGCCGGCGACCCAGCGGTCGAGGGGGTAGATCATGAACCAGCCCGCCAGCGCTGCCAGGGCTGCGAGGGCCGTCAGCATGCCGTAGAGGCGCGGGCCGGCGCTGTTGCGGGGCAGGCGGGATCGGGGCGGGGCGGTGGTTTCCACGGCGGGAGGGCATGACGATGACGGCTGCCGATGCTAACCGATTGGGCCGTATTTTGTCGCTGCGCCCTGCCCGGCTTGACCGCGGCTCCGGCGCACCGCAGCATTGGCGGCCTGTTCCGACCCGCCGAGCCGCCCCCGTGCCTCCCCCCGAACCGCTGCCCTCCCTGCGTTCCCGCCCCGTCCTCGCCGGTTTCCTGGCCACGCGCCCGGCCTTTCTCGGGGTCACCCTGTGCGCCTGCCTGATCGGCCTCGCCGTGGCCCACGGCAGCGGTGTGCCGCTCGATGCGCTCAAGGCCGCGGCGACGGTGTTCTTTGCGCTGCTGGCCCACGCCGGCATCAACGTCCTCAACGATTACTTCGATGCCCGCAGCGGTGCCGACGCGGCCAATGTCGAGCGGGTCTTCCCCTTCACCGGCGGCAGCCGTTTCATCCAGAACGGTGTGCTCAGCGAGGCCGAGACGGCGCGCCTCGGCTGGGGGCTGCTGCTGCCCGTGGTGCCGGCCGGGCTGTGGCTGGCGTGGCAGTCGGGGCCGGGGTTGGTCGGCATCGGGCTGGCCGGGCTGGTGATCGGCTGGGCCTACAGCGCGCCGCCGCTGGCGCTGGTGTCCCGAGGGCTCGGCGAGGCGGCGGTGGCGGCCGGCTGGCTGGTGGTGGTGCTGGGCAGCGACTACGTGCAGCGTGGCGCCTTCGCCCTTGCGCCGCTGCAGGCCGGGCTGTCGTATGCGCTGCTGGTGGCGGCGATCCTGTTCATCAACGAATTCCCCGACCGGCGCGGCGACGCGGCCGCCGGCAAGCGCACGCTGGTGGTGCGCCTCGGCCCGGACGGGGCCAAGTGGGCCTGGCTCGGCCTGGTGCTGGCGGCCTACGGCTGGCTGGTGCTGATGGTCGGGCGCGGCTATCTTCCCCAGGGCGCTGCCGCTGCGGCGCTCACGCTGATCCTGTCGTTCCGCGCGGCGCGCAGCCTGCTCGCCCACGCGGACGAAGCTTCCGAGCTGGCGCCGGCCCTCCGGCTGACGATCGCCGCCGCTCACCTGCATGGCCTCGTCCTGGCCGCCACCCTGGCCCTCGGACGCTGGCCCGGAGCCCTGTCATGAGTTTTGCACCGGCCTTCAGTGCCCTCGACATCCACGGCGTCATCTTCGACATGGACGGCCTGCTCCTCGACAGCGAGCGGGTGGCGCTGGCCACCGTCGCGGCGGCGGCCGCCGAGATGGGCATCGCCTGGCCGCCCGAGCTCGGCCTGGCGATGGTCGGCCTCAACTCGAAGGACGGCCAGCACGTGATCCGCCGCCATCTGGGCGAGGATTTTCCGGTGGACCAGCTCTACGAACACTTCGGGCGCATCTACGAGGCGCGCATCGCGAGCAGCGCTATCCCGCTGATGCAAGGCGTCACCGAGCTCTTCGACGTGCTCGACACCCTGGCCCTGGGCCGCGTGGTGGCCACCTCGACGCGGCGCTCCCGGGCCGAGCCCAAGCTCGCCGCCGCCGGCTTGATCGAGCGGGTGCACGGCATGGTGTGCGGCGACGAGGTGAGCCGTGGCAAGCCGGCGCCGGACATCTTTTTGAAGGCCGCCGAGCGCCTTGGCGTGCCGGTGGCGAACTGCCTGGTGCTGGAAGACTCCAACGCCGGCGTGCGCGGCGCCCTGGCTGCCGGCGCCCGGGTGGTGATGGTGCCCGACCTGCTCGCCCCCGCCGACGACGTGCGCGCCGCCGGCGTGCCGCTGGCCCGCAGCCTGCACGACCTGGCCGCCTTCCTGGCCGGCCGGGCCGCCTGAAACCCCGATTCCCCAGCCTTACGGAGTGCAACCATGAAGATCGTCGGCCTGCTGGACTCCCCCTTTGTCCGGCGCAGCGTCATCACCGCGCGGATGCTGGGCATCCCCTTCGAGCACCAGAGCCTGTCGGTGTTTCGCGATTTCGACGCGTTCCACGCCATCAACCCCCTCACCAAGGCGCCGACCCTGGTGCTCGACGACGGCGAGCTGCTGGTGGACAGCAGCCACATCATCGACTGGCTCGAACACATCGCGCCGGCCGGGCGCAGCCTGCGGCCCGCCGATCCGGCCCAGCTGCGGCGCTGCCTGCAGCTTACCGGCTTCGGGCTGGCGGCCGCCGAGAAGGGCGTGCACCGCGTCTACGAGACCAAGGTCCGCCCGCCGGAAAGCCGCGACCTGGGCTGGCTGCGGCGGGTCGAGGGGCAGATCCGCGACACCTTCGGCGAGATCGAGAAGCGGGTGCCGGCCGAGGGCGACTGGCTGTGCGGCGACGTGATCAGCCAGGCCGACGTCACCGTGGCGGTAGCCTGGCGCTTCGTGCATGCCACCGCGCCGGGCCTCGTCGCCGACAGCGACTACCCCCACCTCGCCGCCCTGTCGGCCCAGGCCGAGGCCTTGCCCGCCTTCATGGCCGCCCGCTTCGAATAGCCTCTTCCCCACTTCCCCACTTCCCCACTTCCCCACTTCCCCACTTCCCACTTCCCCACTTCCCACTTCCCCACTTCCCACTTCCCAACGCCCTCATGATCGGACGCATCACCGGCCGCCTGGCCGAAAAGAACCCGCCGCAGATCCTCGTCGACGTGAACGGCGTCGGCTACGAGCTCGAGGTGCCGATGAGCACCTTCTACGGCCTGCCGGCCCTCGGCCAGAACGTCAGCCTCGCCACCCATATGGCGGTGCGCGAGGACGGGCACTTTTTATACGGCTTCGCCACCGAGGACGAGCGGGCGGCCTTCCGCCAGCTCCTCAAGGTGGCCGGCATCGGCGCGCGCACCGCGCTGGCGGTGCTCTCCGGGCTGTCGGTGCACGACCTCGCCCAGGCCGTCGCGCTGCAGGAGTCGGGGCGGCTGGTGAAGATCCCCGGCATCGGCAAGAAGACCGCCGAGCGCCTGCTCCTCGAACTCCGCGACAAGCTCGCCAAGGCCCTGCCCGCGGTGGCCGGCAGCGTCACCGCCAACCTGCCCGGCGACGACCGGGCCGACATCGTCAATGCACTGCTGGCGCTGGGCTACAACGAGAAGGAAGCCCTCGGCGCGGTCAAGAACCTGCCCGAGGGGGTCGGCGTGTCGGACGGCATCCGCCAGGCCCTGAAGGGCCTCTCGAAGGCGTGAGCACCAAGCTCAAGCAGGGTTTCATGCGCAACGTGAAGGTCAGCGCCGGCACCCTGCGCCTGCTGATGAACCTGTGGCCGCCCTTCATCGGCGCCGGCATCCACGTCGAGCACCTCGCTCCCGACTACCTGGAAGCCCGCGTGCGGATGCGCCTGGGCCTGCTCAACCGCAACTACATGGGCACCCACTTCGGCGGCTCGCTGTTCGCGATGACCGACCCCTTCTTCGCGCTGCTGGTGATGCACCGCCTGGGGCGCGACTACGTGGTGTGGGACAAGGCCTCCAGCATCGACTACAAGCTGCCCGGCCGCGGCACCGTGCGGGCGATCTTCCGCATCACCCCCGAGCAGGTTGAAGCCATCCGCCACGCCACCGCCGGCGGCGACAAGCACGAGCCGGTGTTTGCCGTTGACGTGACCAACCGCAAGGGCGAGGTGGTGGCGACGGTGGAGAAGACGCTGTACGTGAGGCGCAAGCCGGGGCGCTGAGGCCCCGCGCTTATCGCCCCGCCTTGGCGACCGTCGCCGGCCGGTTCAGCCGCCCCAGCAGCCCTTTGCCCAGATCGATGAAGGGTTGCTCGATCAGGCGGTAGCTGGCTTCGCCGATGGCGCGGATCAGCACCAGGGCCAGCACCAGGAACACCGCTTCGAAGGCGATCGAATACACGCCCGTCTTGGCCACCGGCCACAGCCGGTGAAGCAGCTGGCCGGTGTATTTGAGCACCGCGAAGTGCAGCACGTAGGCGCTGAAGCTGACCTTGCCGAGCCCGGTGATGGCGCGGTTGATGACCCGGCCGGAGGGCTTGAGGATCAGCACCAGGGCCCACGGCACGAAGCACAGGCTCATCACCAGGTGGGTCGGCGGCAGGCCGCGGTTCCAGTCGAAGAACTTGTTGGGGCCGAGCGACAGGGCCACCGCCAGCGTCGCGCCGAGCATGGCGAGCGAGGCCAGGTCGGCGCTGATCTTTGATGCGATGATGCGCCGTCGGGTGGCTTCGTCCTTGACCAGGTGATAGAGCAGGAAGCCCAGCGCGAACACCACCAGCTGGTTGGGCGGCCAGAAATACAGGAAGTTGGCGCGTTCCTCGGGGCCGATCTCCGGGTACAGGCCCTGGCCGAAGTGGGACGCCGCGAGCATCACGCCCAGCGCCAGGGCCACGAAGCCCAGCGCCCGCCGCAGGCTGGTGACCAGCGTCGCGATCAGCGGGAAGGTGAAGTAGAAGCAGAACTCGACGCCGATGCTCCAGCCGCCGGGCACCGGCGTCCAGCCCGGCACCGTGGGGATCAGGTAGGGGCTCCAGGCGTTGTAGAAGAACAGCGTGGCGAACAGCAGCTGCAGGCTGAAGTCTTCGGCCCGGATCTCGTAGGCGAACCAGTAGAAGACCACCGCCATCCAGTACAGCGGGGCGATCCGGAAGAAGCGCCGCACCAGGAACTTCAGGCTGCGCGGCCCGAAGGGGTCGGCGCTGCGGTGCCAGGACATCATCAGCGTCACCGCCGAGGCCAGGAAGAACAGCTGCACGCCGTAGAAGCCCATCGTCAGCACACGCTTGGCCGGCCATGCCAGGTCGGGCACGTGGCCCAGGGTGTGCACCGCGATGACGATGAGGATCGCGTAGCCGCGCAGGGCGTCGATGACCTGCAGGTGGTCCTGCTGGTCGAAGCTGCGGAAGTTGGTGGGCGTGTCTGCCATCGTGGTGCCAGGCCGGGAGAGATCGGGCGACGCTGCGCGGGCTGCCTGCCCGGCCGTCTACAGGCCGACTAGGGTAACAAACCCGCCCGCCACCAGCGTGGCCAGGGCAGGGGTGCCGTGCACAATTTCACCTTGTGGCAGGTCGCCACCCGAGGCGATGACGGGCGCGTCATTAGGACCGCCGCGGCGATTCGGGGATAATCCGTCCCACCCCAACCCGAGGTATTCCCCATGGCGCCCCGACGTACCGCCCAGGTGGCCATCACGGCCCTCCTGCTCCTCGGCTGTGCCTACGTGCTCAGCCCGTTCTTTGCGGCGATCCTGTTTGCCGGCACCGTGGCCATCACCAGCTGGCCGCTGTATGCCCGGCTGCACGGCGCCCTGCGCGGGCGCGACGGCCTGGCCGCGATCTCCATGACCCTGCTCCTCACCGCGCTGCTGCTGGTGCCGATGGCCGGGCTGGCGGCCTCGCTGACCGACGCGGTGATGAACCTCGTCGAGGTGATCCGCGCCGCCATCGAAGCCTCCGACGGGCGCCCGCCGGCCTGGCTGAAGGAGATCCCGGTGGTCGGCGGCGACATCGACGCCTACGTGCGCAAGCTCACCCGCAGCCACGACGAGATGCGCAAGCTGGGCCTGCAGGCCGTGGAGCCGGCGCGCAAGTTTGCGCTGGGGCTGGGCGGCATGCTCGGCCAGGGGCTGCTGCAGATCTCGCTGGTGCTGTTCATCGTGTTCTTCATCTACCGCGACGGCGCGCGCATCTCGGCCCAGCTCGAAACCGCCGCCGCGCGGCTGGGCGGCGAGCTGGGCGGGCAGCTGCTCGAGCTGGCCGGCAACACCGTCAAGGCGGTGATGATCGGCATCGTCGGCACCGCCGCCGCCCAGGCCCTGGTGGCCTTCGTGGGCTTCGTGATCGCCGGCGTGCCGGGCGCGCTGCTGCTGGCGGCGGGCACCTTCTTCCTGTCGCTGGTGCCGGTTGGGCCGCCGCTGCTGTGGGGCGGGGCGGCCTTCTGGCTGTACCAGCAGGGCGACAGCGGCTGGGCCGTGTTCATGGTGCTGTGGGGCGCGCTGGCGGTGAGTTCGGTGGACAACTTCCTCAAGCCCTTCCTGATCAGCCGCACCGCCAGCCTGCCGATCCTGCTGATCGCCTTGGGCGCCT
Organism: Zoogloea sp.; assembly: GCA_023150125.1. Taxonomy (GTDB): domain Bacteria; phylum Pseudomonadota; class Gammaproteobacteria; order Burkholderiales; family Rhodocyclaceae; genus Zoogloea. The sequence goes on along the minus strand of JAKLLM010000001.1, from coordinate 6,588 downwards.
TCGGCGGTGTGCTGGCCTTCGGTTTCATCGGGCTGTTCCTCGGCCCCACCTTCCTGGCCCTCGGCCAGGCGCTGTTCTCGGCCTGGACGGCCATCACACCCGCTGCCGACGAGGCGGATTCCACGGAGGGCCTGGCATGATCGAGACCGACCCGCTCAAGGGCGGCCAGCCCGACGCCACCGCCCGCCTGATCGGCGCCCAGCGCGCCAGCAACCAGGAAGAAGCCCTGGAGCGCGCGCTGCGCCCCAAGCGCCTGGCCGACTACGTGGGCCAGCAGAAGATCCGCGACCAGCTCGAGATCTTCATCCAGGCCGCGAGGAAGCGCGGCGAGGCCCTCGACCACGTGCTGCTGTTCGGCCCGCCGGGCCTCGGCAAGACCACCCTGGCCCACATCGTCGCCGCCGAGATGGGGGTGAGCCTGCGCCAGACCTCCGGCCCGGTGCTCGAGCGCGCCGGCGACCTGGCCGCGTTGCTCACCAACCTCGAGCCCCACGACGTGCTGTTCATCGACGAGATCCACCGCCTCAGCCCGGTGGTCGAGGAGATCCTCTACCCGGCGCTCGAGGACTTCCAGATCGACATCATGATCGGCGAGGGCCCGGCTGCCCGCTCGGTGAAGCTCGACCTGCCGCCCTTCACGCTGGTCGGCGCCACCACCCGCGCCGGCATGCTCACCAACCCGCTGCGCGACCGCTTCGGCATCGTCTCGCGGCTGGAGTTCTACACGGCCCAGGAGCTCGCCTACATCGTCAGCCGCTCGGCGCGCCTGCTCGACGTGGAGATCGACGACACCGGCGCCTTCGAGATCGCCCGCCGCGCCCGTGGCACGCCGCGCATCGCCAACCGCCTGCTGCGCCGGGTGCGCGACTACGCCGAGGTGCGCGCCGACGGCCACATCACCGCCGCGGTGGCCGACGCCGCGCTCACCATGCTCGACGTGGACCACCTCGGCCTCGACCTGATGGACCGCAAGCTCCTCGGCGCGATGCTCGAGAAGTTCGGCGGCGGCCCGGTCGGCCTCGACAACCTGGCGGCCGCCATCGGCGAATCGTCCGACACCATCGAGGACGTGCTGGAGCCCTACCTCATCCAGCAGGGTTACCTGCAGCGCACGCCCCGCGGGCGGATGGCGACGGCCTCGATCTGGCAGCACTTCGGCCTGATGCCGCCGGCGGCGGCGGGCAGCGGCCTGTAGCGCGCCGGGCACCGCCACCCGGGCCGCCCCTCGCGACGGCCCGGCCTTGGTGCGATAATCCGGGCCTTCGCCTTTTTTCGGCATCCGCCCGGATGCCCCGCGCCCATGCACCTTTCCCTGCCGGATTTCTCCGCCTTCCGCGTGCTCGTCTGTGGTGACGTGATGCTCGACCGCTACTGGCACGGCGCCACCGCGCGCATCTCGCCGGAGGCGCCGGTGCCGGTGGTGCAGGTCAGGAGCGACGAGCTGCGCGCCGGTGGCGCCGGCAACGTGGCCCTCAACGTCGCTTCGCTCGGCGCCCGGGCACGGGTGATCGGCCTGGTCGGTGACGACGAGGCCGGGCGCCTGCTCGAGGAAAACCTCGCCGCGCGGGGCGTCGACTGCGCCTTCGAGCGCGTGCAGGACGCGCCCACCATCACCAAGCTGCGGGTCATCTCGCGCCACCAGCAGCTGATCCGCCTCGACTTCGAGGAGCGCTTCGCCGCCCTCCACGCCGAGCGGGTGCTCGCCGCCCTCGAGGCCGGGCTCGACGGGGTGGACGTGCTGGTGCTGTCCGACTACGCCAAGGGCACCCTGGCTGACGTGCCGGCCCTGATCGCGGCGGCAAGGGCCCGCGGCATCCCGGTGGTGGTCGACCCGAAGGGCACCGATTTCACCCGCTACCGGGGCGCCACCATCGTCAAGCCCAATCTGTCCGAGTTCGAGGCGGTGGTCGGCCCCTGCCCCGACGAGGCGACGCTGGTCGCCAGGGGCGAAGCCCTGTGCACCGAGCTCGGCCTGGAAGCCCTGCTGGTCACCCGCAGCGAGCAGGGCGTGACCCTGCTGCAACGGGGCCAGCCGGCCCACCACCAGCCCACCCGCGCGCTCGAGGTCTATGACGTCACCGGCGCCGGCGACACCGTCTCGGCGGCCCTCGGCTGCGGCATCGCCGCGGGGCTTTCTCTGCGCGACGCAACCCTGCTGGCCAACCTGGCAGCCGGCGTGGTGGTCGGCAAGCTCGGCACCGCCACCGCCAGCCTCGACGAGATCCGCGAGGCGATGGCCACCCACGCGCCCATCGCCCACGGCCTGCTCGATGTGGACGCGGCGCTGGCGGCCTGCCAGCGTGCCCGCGCCGAGGGCGAGCGCATCGCGGTGCTGCTGGGCCCCCTCGGCCAGCCCGACGCGGCCCTGCTGGCGCGCCTCGAAGCCGCCCGGCAGGCGGCCGGGCGCGTGCTGGTGATCGAGCCCGCCGCCACAGACGCGGGCAGCGCCGCGGTGCTCGCCGCGCTGCGCCCGGTGGACTGGGTGGTGCAGGCCGACCCGATAGGCTGCGCCACGCTGCTCCTGCAGCTGCGCCCCGACGCCCTCGGCTGCGACGCGGCCACCGCCGCCAGCCTGCCCGCCGGGCTCAAGTCGGCGCTGCTGCCTGGCGAGGGGGTGCGATGAGCGACGTCAAGGACATATCCACCACCGGCGGCCGCATCATCGCCTGGCTCGACATGCACCTCGTCGACCACGGCGCGATCCGCGCGGTGTACAACAACTTCTACGATCTCGGCGGCGGCATGTACCGCTCCAGCCAGCCCAGCCCGGCGCAGATCCGCAAGTATCAGCAGAAGTTCGGCCTCAAGACCATCGTCAATCTGCGCGGCGCCCACGGCTACGGCTCCTACGCCCTCGAGCGCGAGGCCTGCGAGAAGCTGGGCATCGCGCTCCACGACGTCAAGCTGTACTCGCGCACCCCGCCCGAGATCGAGGAGGTGCACGCCATGGACGAGCTGTTCAAGCGCATCGAATACCCCGCGCTGCTGCACTGCAAGTCCGGCGCCGACCGGGCCGGCCTGGGCGCGGCGCTGTACCGCATCCTGCACCTGGGCCACCGGGTCGAGGACGCGATGGCCGAGCTCGACTGGGTGTACGGCCACTTCAAGAGCGCCAAGACCGGCGTGCTGGACTTCTTCTTCGCCACCTACGTGGCCCGCAACGCCCAGTCGCCCATCGGCTTCCTCGAATGGGTCGACACCGAATACAACCGGCTCGAGCTCCACAACCGCTTCCGCGAGGAGGGCTGGGCCAGCCTGATCGTCGACAAGGTGCTGCACCGGGAATGAAGGCCTCCTTCCAGCTCTACCGGCGCCTGCTGGGCTCGGTGCGCCCCTACCTCAAGGTGGTGGCGCTCTCCATCGTCGCGATGATCGCCGCGGCCTCCCTCGAGCCGGTGCTGCCGGCGCTGCTCAAGCCGCTGGTGGACGAGAGCCTGATCAAGAAGAACGCCGTCGCCCAGTGGCAGGTGCCGCTGTTCCTGATGCTGGCCTTCCTGGCCAAGGGCGTCGCCGAATACGTGGCCAACGTGTCCAGCCAGTGGATCGCCAACAAGGCCATCACCGACCTGCGCCAGCAGGTCTTCCGCCACCAGATGCACCTGCCGATCCCGGTGCACCAGGCCGAGACCGGCGGGCGCATGCTGTCGCGCATCCTCTACGACATCCCCCAGGTGGGCGCGGCGCTCTCCAACGCCTGGATCATCGTCGTCCGCGACACGCTGATCATCATCGGCCTCACCGGCTACCTCATCTACACCGCCTGGGAGCTCACGCTGGTCATCGTCGCCATCGCCCCGGTGGTGGCCTGGCTGATCCGCGTCGCCAGCCGCAAGCTGCGCGGCTCCAACCGCGACATGCAGGAGACCACCGGGCGGATGACCGGGATGGTCGAGGAAACCCTCAATGGCGTGCGCGAGATCAAGCTGTTCGGCACCCACGAGCACGAAGACCGCCGCTTCGCCGCCGTCTCCGAAACCCTGCGCCAGCAGACGATGCGCACCGTGCGCGTGTCGGCGGTCAATGTGCCGCTGGTGCAGGTGCTGGCCGCCGCCGCGGTGGCCACGGTGATCTGGACCGCCGGCTCGCTGTCGGCCCAGGACAAGCTCAGCCCGGGCGAGTTCGTCTCCTTCGTCACCGCCATGTCGATGCTCTTCGAGCCGATCCGCCGCCTCACCAACATCAACGCGGTCATCCAGCGCGGCCTCGCCGGCGCTCAGAGCCTCTTCGAGCTCCTCGACACGCCGCCCGAGGTCGACAGCGCCAGCCGCAGCTTCCCGCGGGCGAAGGGCGAACTGCGCTTCGACGACATCAGCTTCCGCTACCCCGGCCAGACCGACTTCGCGCTGCGCCACTTCAGCCTCGACGTGCGCCCGGGCCAGACCGTCGCGCTGGTCGGCGCGTCGGGCAGCGGCAAGAGCACCCTGGTCAACCTGATCGCCCGTTTCCACGACGTGGACGACGGCCGCATCCTGCTCGACGGCACGCCGCTGGCCGAGCTGCCGCTGGCCCACCTGCGCCAGCAGCTCGGCTGGGTCGGCCAGCAGGTGGTGCTGTTCGACGACACCATCGCCGCCAACATCGCCTACGGCCGGCCCGACGCCTCCGAGGCCGACATTCGCGCCGCCGCCCGCGCCGCCCATGCGCTCGAGTTCATCGACAAGCTGCCCGACGGCCTCGCCACCCGGGTCGGAGCCAACGGCAGCCTGCTCTCCGGCGGCCAGCGCCAGCGCATCGCCATCGCCCGCGCCTTCCTGCGCGACGCGCCCGTCCTGCTCCTCGACGAAGCCACCTCGGCCCTCGACAACGAATCGGAGCGGGCGGTGAAGGACGCGCTGGTCGAGCTGCGCCGTAACCGCACCGTGATCGTCATCGCCCACCGCCTGTCCACCATCCACGACGCCGACCTGATCGTCGTGATGGAGCGCGGCCGCATCGTCGAGACCGGCACCCACGATGGCCTGCAGGCCGCCGGCGGCGCCTACGCGCGGCTGCTGGCGAGCGGCGAGGCCGTCGCCGATACCACGGCCGGAGGCTGAGCGATGGGCGCGCGGGTTGCCGTTTATTTTGTCGCCTCGCCGCTGCAATACCTCGCGGCGCGGCGCATCGCCGAGAACTTCGAGGCCGGCGCCCGCCAGGTGCTGGTGTGGTACAAGCCGGGCGTCACGCCCATCGTCCGCGAGGCCGACTGGGACGCCGCCCGCTACATGCCGTGGCCGCGCTGGGAGCCGCTGCCCGGCCCCTTCGGCCGCCACCGCCGGCTGCGCGACAACATCCGGCGGGTGGCCGGGCTGGTGGGCCGCTGCGACGAGCTGGTGATCCACAGCGCGGTGTTCGACACCGAGGCCATCAACTACTTCCTGCGCGCGTTGCCCAAGGCCTGCGGCGCCCGCCAGATGCAGGCCCGGATCCTGCCCGACGGCATCATCAGCATCCGCCGCTACCCGCTGCCGGCCGGCAAGCGCCTCGCCCAGTACGCCCGCAAGCTGCGTCGGCTGGTGGCGCCGGAGCTCGACTACTGGTGCTTCGGCGGCGACCGTATCGGCTCCGACGCGCCCTTCTGCGACCGCATCTACGTGATCGCCGGCCTGCCCCACGAATACCCGGCCGGCAAGGTCGTCGTGCTGCCGCCGCTGGTCACCCCGCGGGCCGGCACGGCGGCGGGGGCGCCGGCCGAGCGCACGGCCCTCGTCATCGGCCAGCCGCTGGTCGGCGCCGGCCTCATGAAGCCCGCCGACCGCGACGCCGTGAGCGACGAGATCCGCGCCTGGCTGGCGGCCCTCGGCATCCGGCGGATCATCTACAAGGGCCACCCGAAAGACCCCGACCAGGAGCTCCGGCAGCCCGACTACGAGACCCTCAGCCTCGACGAGCCTCTCGAAGTCCACCTCGCCAACACGCCCTACGACGCGGTCGTCGGGGTACGCTCCAGCGCGCTGCTGTTCGCCCGCCAGACCAGCCCGGCCAGCACCCGGGTGGTGGCGTTCGGCTGGGGGCGGGTGCGCTTCAAGTCGGACGACGAAAAGCGCCAGATGGGCGAGGCCTTCCGCAGCACCGGGGTCGTCCTGAATGAAGGGTGACGCCTGGCCTGTGGCGGGCTCGCCCCGCGCCGGGCGGCTGATCGTCACCCTTGGCCGTGCGCTCCCCTGGCTGCTGTCGGTCTTCCTGCTGGGCCTGATGCTGTCCGGTGCGCTGGCACGCAACCTGGCCCTGCTCCTGATGCTGCTGGGCCTGCTCGCGGTGGCGCTGCCCGGGCGCCACATCGACCGCCTCGACCGCCGCTTCATGCTCGCCGCGGCGGTGTTGCCCGCCGCTTACCTGCTCAACATGGCCGTGCTCGGCTGGAACATGCGCGCCTTCGACCGGCCGGCCCACCTGCTGTGGGCGATCCCGGTGTATCTGCTGGTGCGGCGTTGCGGCCTGTCGGCCCGGGGCCTGCTGGCGGGCTTCGCCGCCGCGGGGCTGGCCGCCGGTGGGGTGGCGCTGCTGGCCAAGGCCGAGCTGCTCGGCGGGCCGCTGATGCGGCTCGAGTTCGGGCGGCCGATGGGGCCGTTCTCCAGCCCCGGCCCCTTCGGCAACTACAGCGCCGTG
>JAKLLM010000317.1 GCA_023150125.1 Zoogloea sp. | reverse complement strand
AGGGCTTCCCGCGGGGTGAGGGCGTCCGGGTCGATGCCGGCCAGGGCGCCGAGCACGGGGTGCGAGGTGGTCTCGGGTTCCTCGGGCGGCAGGCTGGCGAACAGGTCGGCTTGCGGTCCGCCGCTGATCTCGCGGTTTTCCAGTGCGCGCAGGCGGCGCTTGGCGTCGCGCACCACGGCGCCGGGGATGCCGGCGAGGGCCGCCACTTCGATCCCATAGCTCTGGCTGGCCGGGCCTTCTTCCAGTGCGTGCAGGAAGACGATGCCGTGGTTGTGCTCGACCGCATCGAGGTGCACGTTGGCGCACTCGGGGTAATCCTGGGCGAGGCGGGTGAGCTCGAAGTAGTGGGTGGCGAACAGCGTCCAGCAGCGGTTCTTGTCAAGGAGGTGGCGGGCGATCGCCACCGCCAGCGCGACGCCGTCGAAGGTGGAGGTGCCACGGCCGATCTCGTCCATCAGCACCAGGCTCTGGTCGGTGGCGCCGTGGAGGATGGCGGCCGCCTCGGTCATCTCGACCATGAAGGTGGAGCGGCCGGAGGCCAGGTCGTCGGAGGCGCCGATGCGGGTAAAGATGGCGTCCACCGGCCCGATCCGTGCGCGGGTGGCCGGCACGAAGCAGCCCACGTGGGCGAGCAGCACGATCAGCGCCACCTGGCGCATGGTGGTCGATTTACCGCCCATGTTGGGGCCGGTGATCAGCAGCATGCGGCGGGTCGGGTCGAGCCGGCAGTCGTTGGCGATGAAGTTTTCCACCTGGCGCTCGACCACCGGGTGGCGGCCGGCCACGATCTCGATGCCCGGCTGATCGCTGAACACCGGCATCGCGTAGCCGTAGCGGGCCGCCGCCTCGGCGAAGGCGGCAAGGCCGTCGAGCAGCGCGCAGGCCCGGGCGATGCGCTGGAAGCGCGGGATGTCGGCGGCGAGGGCATCCAGCACGCCCTCGTAGAGCAGCTTCTCGCGGGCCAGCGCGCGCTCCTGGGCCGACAGGGCCTTGTCCTCGAAGGCCTTCAGCTCGGGGGTGATGAAGCGCTCGGCGTTCTTGAGGGTCTGGCGGCGGCGGTAGTCGTCGGGCAGCTCGCCCTTGGCGGCGTTGGCGGCCGAGATCTCGATGTAGAAGCCATGCACCCGGTTGAACTCGACCTTCAGGTTGGCGATGCCGGTGCGCTCCCGCTCGCGGGCTTCGAGCTCCAGCAGATATGCCCCGCAGTTGGTCTGGATGCCGCGCAGCTCGTCGAGCTCGGCGTCGAAGCCGGTGGCGATCACGCCGCCGTCGCGCAGCACCGTCGAGGGCTCGGGGGCGATGGCGCGGGTGAGCAGGTCCAGCGCCTCCTCGGGCGTGGCGAGTTCTTCGAGCATCCGCACCAGCAGCGGCGCCTGGGGCGCCCCCAGCGCGGCGCGCAGCTCGGCGAGGCGGGCCAGGCTGTCGCGGAGCGCCGACAGATCCCGCGGGCGGGCGCTGCGCAGCGCGACCCGGGCGGTGATCCGCTCCACGTCCGACACCCCACGCAGCACTCGCCGCACCGGCTCGACCGGGCCTTCGCCCAGCTCGCCGACCGCGGCGTGGCGATGGGCCGCAGCGGCGCGGTCGCGCAGCGGGTGGTGCAGGGCGTGGCGCAGCCAGCGCGAGCCCATGCTGGTGGCGCAGCTGTCGAGGAGCGACAGCAGGGTGGGGGCTGCCTCGCCGCGCAGGGTTTCGGTGATCTCCAGGTTGCGCCGGGTGGCGGCGTCGAGGCGCAGGTAGGCGCTGTCGCGCTCGGCGGTGAGGGCGGTGATGTGGGCCAGCGCCTGGCGCTGGGTGGCGCGGGCGTAGTCGAAGAGGGCCGCCGCCGCGGCCAGTGCCACCGGCATCTCGTCGGCGCCGAAGCCGGCCAGGTCGCGAGTGCCGAAATGGGCGGTGAGCAGGCGCCGGGCGGTCTCGGCGTCGAACTGCCAGTCGGCCAGCCGGCGCAGGCTGGGGGCGAGCTGGTCGAGCAGTGGCAGGCGCAGGCCGTCGGGGATCAGCACCTCGGCCGGGCGCAGGCGCTCGAACTGGGCCGCCAGCTGGGGCGCGTCGCATTCGAGCACCCGGAAGTCGCCGTTGGCGAGGTTGAGCCAGGCCAGGCCCAGCACGCCGCGGTGCAGGTTGAGGGCCAAGAGCGGCGCATCGGCCTTGTCGTCGAGCAGCGCCGCGTCGGTGAGGGTGCCCGGGGTGACGATGCGCGACACCGCGCGCTCCATCGGCCCCTTGGTGGCGCCCGGGTCGCCCACCTGCTCGGCGATCACCACCGATTCACCCAGCTTGACCAGCCGCGCCAGGTATTGCTCGACCGCGTGGTGCGGCACGCCGGCCATCTTGATCGGCTGGCCGGCCGACGCGCCGCGGGTGGTGAGGGTGATGTCCATCAGCCGCGCGGCCTTCTCGGCGTCCTCGAAGAACAGCTCGTAGAAGTCACCCATGCGGTAGAAGAGGAGGGTGTCCGGGTGGTCCCGCTTGATGCGCAGATATTGCTGCATCATGGGCGTGTGCTGGCTGATCTCGTCGTCGTCGGCGGGAGCGGTGGCTTGGGCGGATTTGGGCGGGCGCCCGCGGCGGGGGCTGGGGGAGGACGTGGTCACGGCGGTGTATCGGGGTCGGATGTCTTGCGGCGATGGCGTGGCGATGGCGCGGGGCGGGCTTTGCGGGCCGTGCCGGTGCCGTTCTGGAGAGGGCGGATTCTACCAGCAGCGTCTCTTCAGGCAGGCCCGGGCTTGCAGAGGCGCTTCAGCGGCCGGGACAGGGCCTCGCGGACGCGCGGCGCGTGGAGGCACACGCCGCCCGCCAGCCCCAGGGCGCAGCCGAGCAGGGTGTCGATGAAGCGCGCCTCCATCAGCACGCCGGGGTCAATCTGGCCCACCTTGCCGGCCTCGGCAAGGAGCAGCGTGAGCGGCGTGATGAAGATGGCGGCAAAGCCGTAGTGGCGCACCACGGCGGTCTCGACGACGAAGGCCAGCGCGGTGATGGTGAGGGCGATGCTCCACGCACCCAGCGGCAGCGACAGCAGCAGCCACGACACCCCGAGCCCGATGGCCGTGCCGAGCAGGCGCTGCATCTGCTTCTCCCACACCGCGCGCAGCGACATGCCCTGGATCACGGCCAGGCAGCTCACCGGCACCCAGTAGGCGTTCTCGAGCTGCAGCAGCTGCGCGGTGGCGAGGGACAGGCCCACCGCGAGGCCGATCACCAGCGAATCGAAGATCACGAAATCGAAGCTCGCCGGGGGCAGCGGCTCCACCGGCCGGGGCGCCCGGCGGCTCAGGATGAACAGGCTGTAGCAGAAGGCGATGAGGCAGGCCAGCAGGCTGCCCATCGCGAGGAGACCCACCTTGAGGGGAATCTGCGTCACGTCGCCCGGCGTGTAGGCGCCGATGGCCGCCGTCATGATGAAGAACAGGCTGCCCGGCACGCCCACGCGGTAGAAGCGGCACACCATCGTGACGAGGATGGCGATGAAGGTGAGCACCGGCGTCATCAGGGCCGGCACCAGGTGGCTCATCACGCCCAGCGCGTAGCAGGCGATCATCCCGAAGGCGGCGGCCATCAGCGACACCATGCGGTGGGCCATCGGCGTGTCGGGCAGGTAGAGGAAGACCAGCCCGCCCAGCGACGAGATCAGCCCGTACTCGAGGTGCCCGAAATAAGCCCCCACGAAGAGTGGCAGGCCGTTGGCCAGCGCCGCGGCGAAGGGCATCTGCCAGGGGCGA
>JAKLLM010000316.1 GCA_023150125.1 Zoogloea sp. | reverse complement strand
GGCCAGCAGCGCCTCGAGTTCGGCAAGCGGCGTGCCGGCGCGCACCGTCACCACCAGCTCGGAGGGTTCATAATTGACGATGCCGCGGCAGGCCCGGGTGTCGAGCGGCTCGCCCACCTCGGCCCGGCCGTAGAAGGCCTTGGTGCCGCCGCCGCGGATGGCGATGCTGCCGCCCGCTGCCGCGGCTGCACGCACCCGCTCGCGCCAGGCGTCGATCAGATCATTCAAGCTCGTCTCCCTTTTTATTATTGATGTCGTGCTGCCGGCGCTCCGCCAGCCGCCCGGCCGTGCGCAGCCCCATCCAGGCGCCGACCAGCGACAGCACCGGCACCGCCACGAACAGGAACTGCAGCCAGCCCTCGGAGATGGTTTCCATCAGAAACGCGGCAGGTCGGGATGCGCCGGCGGGCGCGTGCTGCCCATCCGCTCGCGGCCGTATTCGGCGCAGCGGTTGAGGGTCGGGATGGCCTTGCCCGGGTTGAGCAGGCCGGCCGGGTCGAAGGCCGCCTTGACCCGGTGGAAGGCCAGGATCTCGGGCGTGGCGAACTGGCTGCACATCTGGTTGATCTTCTCGATGCCCACCCCGTGCTCGCCGGTGATGGTGCCACCCAGGGCCACCGACAGCTCGAGGATCTCGGCGCCGAAGGCCTCGGCGGTGTGCTGGTCGCCGGGCTTGTTGGCGTCGAAGAGGATCAGCGGGTGCAGGTTGCCGTCGCCAGCATGGAAGACGTTGATGCAGCGCATGGCGTATTTGCGCTCCATGGCCTGGATCGCCTGGAGCATCTCGCCGAGGCGCTTGCGCGGGATGGTGCCGTCCATGCAGTAGTAGTCGGGCGAGATCCGCCCGGCCGCCGGGAAGGCTGCCTTGCGCCCGGCCCAGAAGCGCATGCGCTCCGCCTCGTCGCGGGACACGCGGACCTCGGTGGCGCCGCTGGCTTCGAGCAGCGCGCGCACCCGGGCGATCTCCTCGGCGACCTCCTCGGGCGTGCCGTCGGCCTCGCACAGCAGGATCGCCTGGGCATCGAGGGGGTAGCCGGCGTGCACGAACTCCTCGACGGCCGCGGTGGCGGGCTGGTCCATCATCTCGAGGCCGGCCGGGATGATGCCGGCGGCAATGATCGCGGCCACCGCGTCGCCGGCCTTCACCACGTCGTCGAAGGCCGCCAGCACGCACTGGGCGAGCTGGGGCCGCGGGGTGAGCTTCACCGTGACCTCGGTGACCACCGCCAGCATGCCCTCCGAGCCGGTGACGAGGGGCAGCAGGTCGTAGCCCGGCGCGTCCAGCGCGAGGCTGCCGAACTCCACCACCTCGCCGGCCATCGTCACCCCGCGCACCTTGAGCAGGTTGTGCAGCGTGAGTCCGTACTTGAGGCAATGCACGCCGCCGGAGTTCTCGGCCACGTTGCCGCCTATCGTGCAGGCGATCTGCGACGAGGGGTCGGGCGCGTAGTAGAGCCCGTGGGGCGCGGCGGCCTCCGAGATGGCCAGGTTGCGCACCCCGGGCTGCACCACCGCCCGGCGGGCGTGGGCGTCGATCTGCAGGATCTTCTTGAAACGCGCCAGCGACAGCACCAGCCCGAAGCGGTGCGGCTGGGCTCCGCCGGAAAGGCCGGTGCCGGCACCGCGCGCCACCACCGGTACAGCCTGTTCGGCGCAGATCCTGAGGATGTCCACCACCTGGGCCTCGGTCTCGGGCAAGGCCACCACCAGCGGCAGCTGGCGCAGCGCCGCCATGCCGTCGCACTCGTAGGGGCGCAGGTCTTCCAGGTCGTGGAGCAGGCAGGCTGACGGCAGCACCCGCGACAAGGCCGTCACCAGGCGATGTTTGTCGACCCGCGAGAAATCCCGCTCGTCGGCACTGAAGGCCGGGGCTTCAAGAATGGGCGCCGTCATCGGGTCTCCTCGTCTCTGTCATGCACCTGCCGGGCCCGCAGCGCGGACACGGCGCGACAAGTCTAAGCCGCGCCGCGTGCCCCGGGAAGCCGAGGCACGCCAAAACTGCAATGCGTGGGCGAGCACACCCCCATCCGCGCCCCGCCTGCCCTCCCGACGGCTTGATTCAAATCAATAAATGATGTTGATTCTTATTTATAATCACCACCTCGATAAATCCACGCCACACGCCCGGCCCCCCGAAGGGCGCAAGATCAAGGAATCCGCAGCATGAAAAGCATCCGCAACACCCTCGGCGCCCTCGCCCTCGGCGCGGCACTGGCCTCACCGGCGCTCGCCCTCGAGTATCCGATCGGCGTCCCCCAGCAGCGGGCCGGCATGGAGATCGCGGCGGTTTACCTCCAGCCCGTCGAGATGGAGCCGGAAGGGCACATGCGCAAGGCCGCCGATTCCGACATCCACCTCGAGGCCGACATCCACGCCCTGGCCAACAACCCCAACGGCTTCGAGGAGGGCGCGTGGATCCCCTACCTCGTCGTCAAGTTCGAGGTCAGCAAGATCAACGGGGACTTCAAGGTCGCCGGCGAGTTCATGCCGATGGTCGCCAACGACGGCCCCCACTACGGCGACAACGTCAAGCTCGCCGGCCCCGGCAAGTACAAGGTGAAGTACAGCGTGCTGCCACCGTCCGCCAACCCCCACTCGCACTTCGGCCGGCACACCGACCGGGCCACCGGCGTCCGCCCGTGGTTCAAGCCCATCGAGGTGGAGTACGAGTTCACCTACGTCGGGATCGGCAAGAAGGGTGGATACTGACCATGAAGTTCACCCGGATCTGCGGCGCGCTGATCGCCGCAGGGCTCGCCCTGCCTGCGCTGGCCGGCCCCACCGACGCCTCACTGCTGGAGAAGCTGGCGGCGCGGCTCGAGCGGCTCGAGGTGCGCAACGCTGAACTCGAGAAGGAGATCAAGGCGCTGAAGCACGAAAGCACCGAGATCACCCGCGGCCTGGAGAGCCCGCGCCTGTCCGAGAGCGAGCCCGAGCTCACGGTGCGCCTGAAGGCCGTCGAAAAGGACGCGCTCGAGATGAAGAAGGCAGCGCGGATCGCCGAAGGCCTCGACGGGATCAAGGTGGGCGCCGCGCTGGCCACCGTCGGCCAGCACGCCGCGGGCCTGCCCGGGCAGATCGACGGCGGCAGCAGCCAGCTCAACTACCGGGCCGACGTATCGGTCGAACTGCCCCTGCAGCCGGTCGGCGACATCGACCACAAGCTCTTCGCCCACCTGCGCATGGGCCAGGGGCTGGGGCTCAACGCGGCCTTCTCCAACCTGGGCCACTTTGCCAACACGCCCAACGCGCTGGCCTTCCGTGCCTCCGGCGCGAGCCCCGACGATTCGGTGGTGATCCTCGGCCAGGCCTGGTACCAGGCCGCGATTCCGCTGCCCTTCCTGGGCTTCAAGCCCTATTCCCGCGAGACCCTCGAGCTGACCTTCGGCAAGATGGACATCTTCGGCTTCTTCGACCAGAACGCCGCCGGCGGCGACGAATCGAAGCAGTTCCTCAACTCGGTGTTCGTGCACAACCCGCTGCTCGACGCCGGCCGCGAAGTGGGCGTCGATGCCAACGGCTTTCAGCCGGGCTTCATCGCCTCCTACCTCAATTACATGGATCGCCTGCAGCCCTGGCGCCTGTCGGCCGGCGTGTTCGGCGCGGGCGAACGGGGTGCCAACTACCAGCGCAGCCTCTCGTCCCCGCTGCTGATGGTGCAGGCGGAAACCCAGCTCAAGCTGTTCGGCGGCCTCACCGGCAATTACCGCCTGTATGGCTG
>JAKLLM010000315.1 GCA_023150125.1 Zoogloea sp. | reverse complement strand
CGCCTACGTTGCCAACGAAAACAAGACCTTCCACGGTCAAGAGCCGGCTGCCAACACCCGCGGTTACGATGCTGGTCTGAAGTACGCCAACGGCCCGATCATGGCTGCCGTGACCTACAACGCCGTGTCCCTGGGCAACGCTGCCAAGACCGACATCAGCGACTTCCGCGTTGGTGCCAGCTACGACTTCGGCATGGCTTCCATCCGTGGTATTTTCGACCGCGCTCGTGCTGACCACTTCGGCGGCGCTGGCTACACCCAGAACGTCTTTGGTCTGGGCGGCACCTTCAACGTGACCCCGGCTGGCAAGATCATCGGCCAGTTCTACTTCGCCGACGAAATGAAGCGCAACGGCAAGGATCAGAAGGACACCGGCGCCAAGCTGTTCGAAATCGGCTACGAGCACAGCCTGTCCAAGCGCACCATCCTGAAGGCTGTGTACGCTCACCTGAACAACGATGCCAACGCTGGCTACGACTTCGGCATCAACGCCGCTGGCGTCAACAGCGTGACCAACGCTGGCCCGACCTTCTCCACCGTCGGCGCCACCGTTCAGGGCGTTCAGCTGGGCCTGCGTCACTCCTTCTAATTCAGACTCCGTCTGAGCTAGAAATCAGCGGGCACCTTCGGGTGCCCGTTTTTCGTTGGCAGCTTTTGGCGTGGGCTTTCCCGCAGAAGAGTGCAGGCGAAAAAATGGCCACCTTCGGGTGGCCATTATGTTTTCTAAGGTGCGTGATTTCAGCCGATCAGCACGAGGTTGTCCCGGTGGATGAGTTCGGTGTCTTCCATGTAGCCGAGGGTGCTTTCGATTTCGGCCGAGCTGTGGCGGGCGATGCGGCGGGCGTCGTTGGCGGCGTAGTTGATCAGCCCGCGGGCGATCTCGCGGCCGTCCGGCGTGCGGCAGGCGACGACGGCGCCGCGGGCGAAATCGCCCTCGACCGCGGTCACGCCGATCGGCAGCAGGCTCTTGCCCGACTTCAGGGCTTCGACGGCGCCGTCGTCGAGGATCAGGCTGCCGGCCAGCTGGAGGTGGTCGGCGAGCCATTGCTTGCGGGCGGCGAGGGGGGTGCTGGAAGCGTAGAGCAGCGTGCCTATCTGCTTGCCGCCCGTGACGCGCAGCAGCGCGTCGGCCTCGCGACCGCTGGCGATGCAGGTATGGGCGCCGCTGCGGGCAGCACGCTGGGCGGCGCGCACCTTGGTGATCATGCCGCCCTTGCTGATGCCGGTGCCGGCGCCGCCGGCCATGGCCTCGAGGGCGGTGTTCTCGGCACGCTCCTCGCCGATCAGCGTGGCGGAGGGGTCCTTGCGCGGATCGGCGGTGTACAGGCCTTGCTGGTCGGTGAGGATTATCAGTGCCTCGGCGTCGATCAGGTTGGCGACGAGGGCGCCCAGGGTGTCGTTGTCGCCGAACTTGATCTCGTCGGTGACCACCGTGTCGTTCTCGTTGATGATCGGCACGACGCCCAGATCGAGCAGGGTGATCAGCGTCGAGCGGGCGTTGAGGTAGCGGGTGCGGTCCGCCAGGTCGGCGTGGGTGAGCAGGATCTGGGCGGTGTGCAGGCCGTTCTGGGCGAAGACGCTTTCATAGGCCTGGGCGAGGCCCATCTGGCCGACGGCGGCGGCGGCCTGGAGCTGGTGCATCTCGTGGGGGCGCGTGGCCCAGCCGAGGCGCTGCATGCCGGCGGCGATGGCGCCCGAGGAGACCAGCACCACCTGGCGGCCGTCGGCGACGAGGGCGGCGATCTGGCGCGCCCAGTCGGCGAGGGCGTCGACGGCGAGACCTTCGCCGTTGTTGGTGACGAGGGCGCTGCCGACCTTGACGACGAGGCGGCGGGCTTTACTGATTCGGGTTCTCATCGCGGTCTTCCTGTTCGTCGTCTGCGTAGTCTTCGTCTTCGTCGTACTCGGTGTCGTAGTCGTCGTTCGCGGTGTCGGGGGTGGTCTCGCTGCGCTCGGCGGCGGCTGCCGCGGCAGCGTCGGCGGCGGCCTGGGCGGCGGCTTTCTCTTCGTCGAGGATGTCCTGGATCGCGAAGACGACCTCCTGGCAGCCGGCGCGGCTGATTGCCGAGACCTCGAAGTGGCGCTCGACGGGGCCGTAGCCTTCGAGGAAGGTGGCCACGCGGGTCTGGCGCTCGTCCTCGGGGATCAGGTCGAGCTTGTTGAGGACCAGCCAGCGGCGCTTGTTGGCCAGCTCTTCGTCGTATTTGTGCAGCTCTTCGACGATGGCGTGGGCGTCGTGGACGGGGTCGGCCTCCGGGTCGAAGGGGGCCAGGTCGACGATGTGCAGCAGGATGTGGGTGCGCTGCAGGTGGCGCAAAAACTGGTGGCCGAGGCCGGCGCCGTCGGCTGCGCCTTCGATGAGGCCGGGGATGTCGGCGATCACGAAGCTGCGGTTTTCGGAGGTGCGCACCACGCCGAGGTTCGGGGCCAGCGTGGTGAAGGGGTAGTCGGCGACCTTCGGCTTGGCGGACGACACGGCGCGGATGAAGGTGGATTTGCCGGCATTGGGCATGCCGAGCAGGCCCACGTCGGCCAGCACCTTGAGCTCGAGGTTGAGGCTCTTGCGCTCGCCTTCCTGGCCCATGGTCTTCTTGCGCGGGGCGCGGTTGGTGCTGGTCTTGAAGTGCAGGTTGCCGAGGCCGCCACGGCCGCCGCGGGCGATGATCACGCGTTTGCCGTCCTGGTCGAGGTCGGCGATGATCTCGCCGGTTTCCTGCAGGGTGATGACCGTGCCGACCGGCATGCGCAGCTCGATGTCGTCGCCGCCCTTGCCGTAGCAGTCGGCGCCGCGGCCGTTCTCGCCGCGCTCGGCGAGGAAGGTGCGCTTGAAGCGATAGTCGATCAGGGTGTTGAGGTTGCGGTCGGCGACGGCGTAAACGTCGCCGCCCTTGCCGCCGTCGCCGCCGTCCGGGCCGCCCATCGGGATGTATTTTTCGCGGCGGAAGGTGGCGGCGCCGTTACCGCCGTCGCCGGCGATGACTTCAATACGGGCTTCGTCGAAAAATTTCATGGGTGTTTCCGGTTGGGGCGTTGTTCAGGCCCTGAATGAAAAAAAGCCCTATCGAGCGATAGGGCTTTGAACGCGTGCGAGCTGAACTTATTCAGCGGCGGGCACGATGTTCACGGTGCGACGCTTCTGGGCGCCCTTGACGGTGAACTGCACGGTGCCTTCGGTCAGCGCAAACAGGGTGTGATCCTTGCCGATGCCGACGTTCTCGCCCGGGTGGTATTCGGTGCCGCGCTGGCGAACGATGATGTTGCCGGCGAGGACGAACTGGCCGCCGTAGCGCTTGACGCCAAGGCGTTTACTTTCTGAGTCGCGACCGTTACGGGAACTGCCGCCAGCCTTTTTGTGTGCCATGTCGGTTTCTCCTTAGGCCGAGATCGCTTCGATGCGAAGCTCGGTGTAGTTCTGACGGTGACCCTGATGCTTCTGGTAGTGCTTGCGACGACGCATCTTGAAGATCTTGACCTTGTCGTGACGGCCGTGGGAAACCACGGTGGCCGTGACGGTGGCGCCAGCCACAACGGGGGTGCCGATCTTGACCGACTCGCCTTCGCCGACCATGAAAACCTGGTCGATGGTGATTTGCGAGCCCACGTCAGCCGGTATCTGTTCTACTTTGAGTTTTTCGCCGGCGACGACACGGTACTGCTTGCCGCCGGTTTTTATGACCGCGTACATGGATGTACTCCCGAGCCCCGGGGCGTTTCAGTTATCCGTGTATTCGCGCAGGATCAGCCATTGCCCGTCGCGGCGGACGAGTTCGAGGGTCTTGCTGTCGACGAGGGTCTGGGCGTCGGATCGGTAGGTTTGCTGGAAGCGGGCGCTGGCCGTGTCCCCGCTCTGCCGGATCTGCAGCTTGTCGATCTCGATGCGGAGCGTGCCCGGGCGCGACAGGCGCTGCCGGCGCTGGGCGAGCCAGTCGGCGTGGGCGAGCTTGCCGGTGGGCTGGAAATCAGGTGCGTAGTGCCTGAGGTAGTCGTCGATGGCCTTGCGTTGCCAGGCCGCGGCCCAGCCTTGCAGCTGCTCGCCGAGGGCCTTGTCGGCCTCCGCGGCGGCGGGCTGGCTGGCGGGCGCAGCGGGGGCCGGGCTGGTGGTGGCGATGGTGACCTTGGCGAGGTGGGCCGCTTCCGGCGGCAGGATGCCTTCGGTGCCGGATTCGAAGTCGCTGCTGCCGGCGCCGGGGGCCACAGCGCTGCTGGTGGCGTTCCGTACCGGCGGGGTGACCGTGATGGGGCCGGGCTTCTCGGGCTCGCTGGCGGCGCGGGAGGCGGGCATGAGGGGCAGCCCGCCCTGCAGGCTGAACTTGATGGCGAAGATCGCCGAGACGATCAGGAACATCCCGGCAACGCCGGCCGAGAACCACAGGAGTGTCTGGCTCGCGGACAGGGCCTTGGCTGTTTGCGGGCGTTGCGTGTTGCTTGACGCGGAATTCATGGGGCGAAGCCGGTTTGAGTCGTTGTGCCCCGCATTTTAGGTCGTTGCGGAGGCGTGAATTGTGACCTTGTCTTTTTTGGGGCGGAACCTGACGCAAGTTAACAGAGGCTTGCGCACGGGCTCGGTCGAGCGCCGCGCTCTGCCTTTCGCCGGGGCTGTGGTGTGGCTGCGGGTGGGGTGGGGCGGCCCGGGTGCGCGTTGCTGCCCCGGGCGGAGGCCTGGGCTGCGCCCGATTACGGGCGCGGCGGTTCCGCCGGGGCCGGTGGACCGGCGGCTTGCCGGCCGCACCGGGTCTGTTACTTCTTCCAGGTGTCGCGCAGGGTGACCGTGCGGTTGAACACCGGGGCGCCGTCGCGGGAGTCGACCCGGTCGGCGACGAAATAGCCGTGGCGCTCGAACTGGAAGCGGGCTTCCGGCCGGGCGGCGCGCAGGGCCGGCTCGAGCTGGGCGGTGATGACTTGCAGGCTGTTCGGGTTGATGTCGGCGGTGAAGTCGCGCTCGAGGCCTTCCGGGTCGCCCTCGCGGCGGGCGCCGGGGTAGGCGTGGGCGAACAGGCGGTCGT
>JAKLLM010000314.1 GCA_023150125.1 Zoogloea sp. | reverse complement strand
TTGCCCGCAGCCCGGCTTGAGCCTATCGTCATGCGTATGAGGCTGATCCGATCGGCTGGGGAGAGTTGCCGTGTGGTTCTGAGGAGCGTTGCTGCTGGTGTGGGGCAACCTTGGCCTGTCGGGGGGCGGCAGCGGATTGCCCTATCTGCCGGTGCTCAGCGTCTTTGACCTGGTCCAGGGCATCGGCTTCGCGGCCCTTTGGCATGCAGCCCGGCATCTCGCCCCTGCGCGGCGCGGCGCGGCGTGTCGCGGATGGGTGTCATGGCGCTCGCCTTCCTCTGGCTGTCGGCGCTGGCGGGCCGGCTTGCCCATCATTTCGGGGGCGTGCCCTTCGAACTGTCGGCCTTGCTGGCTTCCAGCCTCTTCCAGGCAGTGCTGACGCTTTTCTGGATGGTTACGGCGATCGCCACCATGATCCACGCCTCCCGTCGTTGCCTGCGGCAGCAGTGCTTCGTCGGGTTTGCGCTGCTGGCGGTGGTGGGCGGCAAGCTGTTGCTCTTCGATGCCAGCGGGCGTGGCACCGTGACCTGGACGCTGACCCCGATCGGCGTTGCCCTGTTGGTGTTGGCGGTGAGCTATTTTGCCCCGCTGCCGCCCCGGGCGGCGGCCATGCCGGAGCAGGGCCGAGGGTGACGCATGCTTCTGCAGCCCTTGCGTTGCCGGCTTTCGCGGCTCTGCGCCGAGGTTGCGATGCAGGCGGCGCCCGGGTGCCCGCAGGGCGCCGATCATTCGCCTTGTAAGGGCGACGCTTGGCCGACTGCTTTTCCGTGCCGTCAGGTGCGAGGCTTGCCCGTCGAGCGGCCTGTTTCTCCGGGGGCGTGCCAGGGCGCTGTTGCCGGGGCGCCAAAGCAAAAGGCCAGCCCTCGTGAGGCTGGCCTAAGTGCTTGATGTTGCTGGTGGGCCCAGCAGGACTTGAACCCGCGACCAAGCGATTATGAGTCGCCTGCTCTAACCGACTGAGCTATGGGCCCGGAAAACGGTGGGGCCGCGCTGGCGGCCCGGTGGATCAGGCTTCGTTGTCGAGGAAGCTGCGCAGGCGCTCGGAGCGGCTGGGGTGGCGCAGCTTGCGCAGGGCCTTGGCTTCGATCGGGCGGATGCGTTCGCGGGTGACGTCGAACTGCTTGCCGACTTCCTCCAGGGTGTGGTCGGTGTTCATCTCGATGCCGAAGCGCATGCGCAGCACCTTGGCCTCGCGCGGGGTGAGGGAATCCAGCACCTCCTTGGTGGCGTCGCGCAGGCTGGAGTACAGCGCTGCCTCGGCCGGGGCCAGGGTGGCGTTGTCCTCGATGAAGTCGCCGAGGTGGGAGTCGTCGTCGTCGCCGATGGGGGTTTCCATCGAGATGGGTTCCTTGGAGATCTTGAGGATCTTGCGGATCTTCTCCTCGGGCATCTCCATCTTCTCGGCCAGGGTGGCGGGGTCGGGCTCGTTGCCGGTTTCCTGCAGGATCTGGCGGGAGATCCGGTTCATCTTGTTGATCGTCTCGATCATGTGCACCGGGATGCGGATGGTGCGGGCCTGGTCGGCGATCGAGCGGGTGATGGCCTGGCGGATCCACCAGGTGGCGTAGGTGGAGAACTTGTAGCCGCGGCGGTATTCGAATTTATCAACCGCCTTCATCAGGCCGATGTTGCCTTCCTGGATCAGGTCGAGGAACTGCAGGCCGCGGTTGGTGTATTTCTTGGCGATCGAGATCACCAGGCGCAGGTTGGCCTCGGTCATTTCGCGCTTTGCGCGACGGGCCTTGGCTTCGCCGGTGGACATCTGCTTGTTGATGTCCTTGAGCTCCTTCAGCGGGATGCCGATGCGGGCTTCGAGGTCGATCAGCTTCTGCTGCTCCTCGAGGACGGCCGGCAGCATGCGCATCAGTACGGCGGAGTTGGCCGGGCCGGCGGCGATTTCGTTCTTCAGCCAGTCGAGGTCGGTTTCGCTGCCCGGGAAGCTCTTGATGAAGTGCGGGCGGGCCATGCCGGCCTTGTCGACGCAGAGGTTGAGGATCTTGCGCTCGTGGCTGCGGGCCTGGTCGACCATGTGGCGCACCGCGTCGCACAGGCGTTCGGTGGTGCGCGCGGTGAAGCGGATGTTCATCAGCTCGTTGGAGACCTGCTCCTGGAGCTTGAGGTAGACCTTGTCCTGGTAGCCCTTCTTCTGGAGGGCAGCGGCCATCTTTTCGTAGAGGCTGCGCAGGTTGGCGAAGCGCTCGAGGGCCTCGGCCTTCATCTTGATCAGCGAGGCCGACTGGGCGCCGCCGCCGTCACCGTCGGCTTCTTCGTCTTCCTCTTCGCCTTCGTCCACGTCCAGGTCTTCGCTCTCGGACATGGCTTCGATGTCCTCGACGGCATTGGGATCGATCAGACCGTCGATCAGCTCGTCGATGCGCATCTCGTCCTTCGAGATCTTGTCGGCGGCTTCGAGGATGTCGGCGATGGTGGTGGGGCAGGCGGAGATCGCCTGGATCATGTGCTTGAGGCCTTCCTCGATACGCTTGGCGATCTCGATTTCGCCTTCGCGGGTGAGGAGCTCGACGGTGCCCATTTCACGCATGTACATGCGGACCGGGTCGGTGGTGCGGCCGAATTCGGAGTCGACGGCCGAGAGGGTCTGCTCGGCTTCGGCTTCGGCCTGCTCGTCGTCGACGACGGTGGGCGCGACTTCGGACATCAGCAGGTCTTCGGCGGCCGGGGCCACGTCGAAGACCTGGATGCCCATGTCGTTGAAGGTGCTGATGATCGACTCGATCTGCTCGGCGTCGACGAGGTCGTCCGGCAGGTGGTCGTTGATTTCGGCGTAGGTGAGGTAGCCGCGTTCCTTGCCCAGCGCGATGAGGGTCTTGAGCCGCGTGCGGCGGACTTCGGCCTCTTCGGCGGTCGGCGCCTCGGCGATCATCGGGGCAAGTTTGTCCTTGACCTTCGCTGCTCGCGGCTTGGCAGGCGCTTTGCGCGGTGTTTTGGGCTTTTCCGTGGTCATGGTTGTCCTCGATTGGTCGTCCGAGCTGTTGTCTGTAAGGTCTCGGCGAGCGAATTTCGCGAAACCGAAAATTATATTACGAATCCTGTACTTTTGTGCGGACTCGGAGCTTCTGTTTGTGCAGTAGTAACTCGGCGAGCTGGCGTCTCTCTACCGATGTCAGCCCGTTTTCGCGTTCGCGCGCCGTCAGGGCGTCGATTTCGCGACTGACGGCATCCGCTTCCAGCTTCTTGAGTGTGTCGTTGAGCAAGGGTTCAATCGTCGCCTCGTCGAAGGGGCTGTCGGCGAGTTGGCCGGCCATCCGGTCGATGGCTTCGGCGTGGGGGCTTCCCCGGTAGTGCTCGAGCAGTGCGCCGATGCCGTGGGTGGGCAGGTCGCCGACGCTCAGGGCGTCGACGATGGCGCGCAGGGCCAGGCCTTCGGGGCTGTCGTCGGGCAGCAGGTCGATGGGCAGGCGGGCGGCCCACACCGGGTGCTGGATGACCAGCTTGAGCAGGGTCTCGATGGCCGTCAGCGGGCGTTGCCGGGGTGCCAGGCGGGGCAGGGCGTTGCGGCCCTGGCGGCCGCGGAAGTCGCGCCGGCCCTTGAAGTCGCCTTCGAAGGGCGGGTTGTCGTCGAAGCGCCGCGGTGGTGCGGCGGCCTTCAGGCCGAAGGATTGCTCGACCTCGGCCTGGGTGAAGCCGGCGGCCTCGGCGAGCATCTTGATGACCTGCAGGCGCAGCAGCGGGGCGGCGATGCGGGTGACGAGCGGCTTGGCTTCGTGGACCAGCCTGGCGCAGCCTTCGGCGGTGCCGAGGTCGATGTCCTTCTTGAGTTCGGCGAGCAGGAATTCGGCCAGCGGCAGGGCCCGG
>JAKLLM010000313.1:3880-6496 GCA_023150125.1 Zoogloea sp. | reverse complement strand
GATGGCCGGGATCGAGTCGACCGCGAAGATCACGTCACTCAGCTCGACCAGCACCAGCACCAGGAACAGCGGCGTCACGTAGCGCACCGCCTTGCCGGCCACCTCGCGGGTGACGAAGAAGCGCTCGCCGTGGAGCTCGTCGCTCACGTTCATGTGCTTGCGGATCCAGCGGATCACCGGGTTGTTGGCGAGGTCGGGCTGGGCGTCGGCGAACCACCACATCTTGACGCCAGTGATCAGCAGGAAGGCGCCGAACACATACAGCAGCCAGTGGAACTGGCTGATCAGCCACACGCCGGCAAAGATCATCACGGTGCGCAGCACGATCGCGCCGAGCACGCCGTAGATCAGCACGCGCTTCTGCAGCTCGAGGGGGATCGCGAAGAAGCTGAACAGCATCAGCCACACGAAGACGTTATCCACCGCCAGGGATTTTTCGATCAGGTAGCCGGTGAGGAACTCCAGCGCCTTGGTGTTGGCCACTTCGCGCCCCACCGCGCCGTCGAGGTAGAACCACAGCGCCGCCGCGAAGCCCAGCGACACGCCCACCCACACCGCCGACCAGCCAGCCGCCTCGCGAAAGCCCACCCGGTGGGATTTGCCGCCGCCGGTGGCGAACAGGTCGATGGCCAGCATGGCCAGGACGATGACGAAGAAGCCCGCCCACATCCACCACGTTCCGATTGTTTCCATTGAAGAGTCCTCCTTGTCGGATCAGCTTTCCGTTTCGCGCCGCCGCAGCAGCAAACGAAACGGCCCTTGTCCAGCGAGGACGGAGGGCCGCTTTTCCGAACGGGGAAACCTCTGCCATCGCGGCAAAGGTCTTGCTCGCAGCCGCTGGATGGCGACTGCCCGGGATGCCGGGAAAGGCTGGACGGGCCAGCTGTTCCGAACTGACGACACCGCGGCGAAGAGCTACTCCCCCTTGGGACGATTGGAGCTTAGACGGCCCCACGTGCCCGGTCAAGGCACTTTTTTGCCCGGCGAGCGGCCGCCGGTGATGCTGCGCCGCGTCTTGCCCGGATTCGTCCGGCAGGCTAGCTTCCGGCGGAACCCGGCCCGCGCCCGGGCGTCAAACCAAGGAAACACGGGCCTCTCCGGCGATTTCTCATTCACCCGAACCCATCCGCACATCATGAGATTCTCCCGCGTCTTCCTCAACCGCCTGCAGAACCAGCCCACCGCCCACGACACCGTCGTCGTCATCGACGTGCTGCGTTCCTTCACCTCGGCGGGCATCGTGCTGGCCGGCTTGCTGGACAACACGGTGTCGGTGGGGGCGATCGCCGGCGGCGACCCGGCGCCGGGCTTCGAGTACGGCAACTCGCCCGCGGCGCTGCTGGAGGCCGAGCTGGCCGGGCGCCGGGTGGTGATGAGCACCGCGGCCGGCGTGCGCGGCTTGCAGCGCTTCCGCGATGCCCGCCGGCTCTTCGCCGCCAGCCTGGTGTGCGGCCGGGCCACCGCCGAGGCGATCCGCGCGGCGGGGGCCGACGAGGTGTGCTTCGTTATCACCGGCGAGTGGGTCGACCGGGACGGCGACGAGGACGTGGCCTGCGCCGACTACATCGAGGCGCTGCTGCGCGGCGAGCCGGCACCGCCTGAAGATTTCTCCCGCCGGGTGCGCGATTCGGACTTCGGCCGGCGTTTCGTGGCCGGCACCTGGCCCAACCTGCCGCTGGCCGACCTGGAGCTCGCGGCCCACGTGGACCGCTTCGATTTTGCGATGCCGGTGGCCCGCGAGGGCGAGCACCTGGTGATCCGCTGAGCACGCCAGGCTTGGCGCCCGGGCCGCGGGCTGGAACAATCCGCGCTTCTCAAACTTCAACGGCGGACGCCATGGAATCCCGACTCACCGAAATCGAGATCAAGCTCGCCCTCACCGAAGACCTGGTGGACACCCTCAACATGACGGTGCACCGCCAGCAGGAGCAGATCGACGCGCTGCAGCGCCAGATCCGCCTGCTCTACCAGCAGATGCAGGCGGCCTCACCGAGTGCCGAGGCGCGGGATCTGCGGGACGAGATTCCGCCGCATTACTGACCGTGCGGGGGCGATTTCAGGCGCCCCTTGCAGGCCGCAACTCGTCACTCCGTCAGTGCAGCGTCTCGGGCCGGGCGATGGGCTGGACATCCACCCATACGTCGCCGTCTTCCTCGCGCAGCTGCAGGCCGAAGGTGGCAAAGGCGTTGTGGATGTCGCGGCGCAGGGGCACGTCGGCGAGCTCGCCCGGCTCGATGTCGTGGCCGGCGGCGAGGTGCTGGGCGGTGGTGAGCCAGATCGGCGACAGGAAGGAGCCGGCGACCAGCTCATGCATCTCGCCGCTCACCGCCGCGAGGGGCTGGCCCATGCCGTCGAGGTAGCCCTGGACGTGGGCGACCGCCTGCATCAGGTGGGCGATGCGGCCGAGGCTCTTGGCGAACAGGCCGTCTAGGTCCTGGTCGGCAAAATACAGGGTGATCTCTTCCTGCATGCCGCCGGGCAGGGCCTGCAGCAGGGCGGCCAGGTGGTTGAGGAGCAGGTCGGAGTCGGGCGGCAGCGACCAGGCGCTGCGGCGGTTGATGCGGTATTCCTGCCACATCGCGGCGACGATGGGGGCCAGCGCGCGGGCCAGCGGCG
>JAKLLM010000313.1:0-3829 GCA_023150125.1 Zoogloea sp. | reverse complement strand
TGGAGGCGCCCGCAATCGTTGTGCAGGTGGTGGATCAGGCGGGCGATCTCGGCGCCGTCGCCTTCGAGGATCTGCCACAGGCGGGCACCGTCGACCAGCAGGGCGAGCTGGCCGCCCGCGCCGTCGGCGACGATGCGTGACAGGTGCTCGCCGGCCACCGGCGTGGCGCCGAGCTGCTGCTCGGTGGTGGCCAGCTGGTCGGTGACGATGATGCGGCTGAGCAGCGACAGGTCGAGCCCCGTGTCGCGGGCCTGGATGCGCGACAGCAGGGCCTCGATGACCTGAGAGAGGGTGCGGGCGTTGGCGCTGGAGACGGGGCCGTCGAATTCGATCTTCATGGGCGGAAAGCCGGAAATACGGTGCTGAAAAAACAAAAGGCCCGGCGGCGGGCCGGGCCTGAAACGCTGGCGGTTTACTCTTCCACGTGGCGCAGCGACAGATCGACGGCGTGCACGTCCTTGGTGAGGCTGCCGATCGAGATGCGGTCGACGCCGGTCTCGGCGATGGCGCGCACGCGCTCGAGGTTGACGCCACCGGAGGCTTCGAGCTCGGCGCGGCCCTTGTTGATGGCGACGGCTTCGCGCATCTGGTCGAGGCTCATGTTGTCGAGCAGGATCATCTTGGCGCCGGCGGCGAGGGCTTCCTCGAGCTGGGCGAGGTTCTCGACCTCGACCTCGATGAACACGTTGGAAGGGGCGATCGCGCGGGCGTTTTCGATCACCGCCTTGATGCTGCCGGCGGCGATGATGTGGTTTTCCTTGATCAGGATGCCGTCGTAGAGGCCGATGCGGTGGTTGGTGCCGCCGCCGACGCGCACCGCGTATTTCTGCGCCAGGCGCAGGCCGGGCAGGGTCTTGCGGGTGTCGACGATCTTGGCGCCAGTGCCGGCCACGGCCTGCACATAGGTGGCGGTCATCGTGGCGGTGCCCGACAGCAGCTGCACGAAGTTGAGGCCGGTGCGCTCGGCGGTGAGCAGGGCGCGGGCCGAGGCGTCGATTTCACAGAGCAGCTGGCCGGGCTTGATGCGCTCGCCGTCGCGGGCGTGCCAGATCACCGAGGCGTCGGGCTCGAGGGCCATGAAGGCGGCGTCGAACCAGGCGGTGCCGCACAGGATGGCGTCCTCGCGGGTGATCACGCGGCCGCGGGCCATGCGGTTGGCCTGCACGAGGCGGGCGGTGAGGTCGCCGGTGCCGATGTCCTCGGCCAGGGAGGCTGCCACGGAGCGTTGGACTTCAACGCGAAGCTGTTCTGTAAATTCCATCGGGAGTCACCTCAGAAGTACCGGGCCGAAATTCTACCACCGGGGCGATGGAGGCGCGCGCACTGGGCCTCGCCCGCGCAGCAGCGCCGCTTGTCGGCCCGGTTCGCGGGGGGCGTGATGATGCAGCGCGGCGTCATCGAACCCGGGCAGGGAAAGCGCTTGCCGTCTCGCAATAAATCGAACGGCTTATGCTCACGGAAATAAAAAGGCAAATGGGATCGTTGCCGGCAGCCCGATTTTCTGGTGTCCGACGTTATTGCGTGGATTCGACCCGTGTAATAAGTTACGCCCGCCGCGTTTGCGGGTGGACTGCGCCCAGAATAGGTATTTGCAAATCCGGCTATTCGTGACTTAGTTCCTTGAATCTGGACGCCTATTTGAAACCGAATTGAATCGCTTGAAAAAACGTGTCAGATGATTTTACATTTCCCATTTTGGGTGTTTGGATATTATTTTCAAGTAACTGAAATGTATTGATTTTTTCTTTTGGCATGGGATTTGCAAACGAAATGTCTGCAAATTAAACAATGAGGTTATCCCATGATCAAGAGATTCATCGCCCTCGCAGCCCTGTCTTTAGCCTTGCCCGTGTCGGCCCAGGTCGTGGAGGTCGAAAACAATGGTTCCGTCCCCAATGCCCAGGCGCTCGGCCTGACGGGGGCGGGCTCGCTATCTATTCTGGGTGAGATCACGGCGAACCCGATCGATGGCAATGCGGATTACGACTTCTTCAAGCTCGGCCGATTTGCTGCGGGTGGAAACATCAAGGTCCGCACGGTCGGGGACACGTCTCCCCTCGGCTCCCTCGATACCGTTGCCGCCCTTTACAACTCCAAGGGCGTGCTGATGACCTACAACGACGACGAGAACCTCTCGCAGTACGGCACGCGGTCCTACTTCGACTTTAACGTCGCTGCGGACGACGACTATTTCCTGGCCGTCCTCGGCTACCAATGGACGGCCTTCAACAACGCGCTGTCCTGGGACCCCCTCAGCCTGACGCCGGGCAACAAGACGGGCTCCCAGGGTGCCTACACGGCCTCCATCGAATACAGCGGGGCGCTGGCTCCGCTGCCGCCCGCACCGCCGGCCGGTGGCACGGTGCCCGAGCCGTCCGCGCTGGCGCTGTCGGCGCTGGGCCTGATGGGTCTCCTGAAGATGCGCCGCAAGCGCGCCGGGGTGTAAGGCACCCGAACGCCCGGGCTGAGGCCCGGGAGATGGCATTGCCGCGATGCGGAGGGTCGATCCGGCCCTCCGCATTTTTATTGGCCCGGGTTCAGCCCAGCGCGGCTTCCACCAGGGCGCGGACCCGCGCTTCGGCGTCCGCGGCGAGGCTGTCCACCTCGGCCAGCTCCGGCCAGTTGTCGCGGAAGTTGCGCTGCCAGGTGAGCTGGCGCTTGGCGAGCTGGCGGGTGGCGAAGATGCCCTTGTCGCGGCAGGTGGCGAGGCTGACCTCGCCGTCGAGGTATTCCAGCGCCTGGCGGTAGCCCACGCAGCGCATCGACGGCAGATCGGGCGTGAGGTGGTATTTCTCGCGTAGCGCCGCCACTTCATCCACGAAGCCTGCCAGCAGCATCGCATCGAAGCGCCGGGCGATGCGCGCATGCAGCACCGCGCGGTCGGCGGGGGCCAGGGCGATGGGCAGGTAGCGGTGGGTGTCGGCGGCGGCGTCGCGGCGGGCGTAGCTGGCGGCCAGCGGCTGGCCTGTGAGGCGCACGATCTCGAGCGCCCGCTGGATGCGCTGGGCGTCGCGGGGCTGCAGGCGGGCGGCGGCGTCGGGGTCGAGGCGGGCCAGCTCGGCGTGGAGCGCGGGCCAGCCGTCGCGGGCGGCGGCGTCCTCGATCTCGCGGCGCAGGATCGGGTCGGCCTCGGGGAGTTCCGACAAGCCCTCGCGCAGTGCCTTGTAATACAGCATGGTGCCGCCCACCAGCAGCGGGATACGGCCGCGGGCGGTGATCTCGCCCATCAGCCGGCGCGCGTCGGCGCAGAAGAGGGCGGCGGAATACGCCTCTTCGGGCGTCACGATGTCGATCAGGTGGTGGGGGCAGGCGGCCAGCTCGTCGCGGCTCGGCTTGGCGGTGCCGATGTCCATGTCGCGATAGACCAGCGCGGAGTCCACGCTGACGATCTCGACCGGCAGCTCCCGGGCGAGGGCCAGCGCGCAGGCGGTCTTGCCGCTGGCGGTGGGCCCCATCAGCAGGATGGCGGGCGGGAGGGCGGTGGTTTGGGGCATGATGCGGGTCTTTTGTGGTCGCGCATTGTAGCGGGTGGGGGCAAGTTGAGGATCAGGGTCTTGCGTGTCGGGTGCCGTGCGCTGCTGTCGCTGGCGTTCGTGTTGTGGGCCGGGCTGGCGGCGGCCGGCGGGCCGTTGTTCCTGTGGGAGCTCAAGGACGCCCGGGGCGCGCTGCGCGGCTGGCTCTACGGCACCATCCATGTCTGCGATGCGGCCTGCTTTCCGCTGCCGGCGCCGGTGCGCGATGCCCTCGCCAGCGCCGGCGGGCTGGCCCTCGAGCTCGACCCCGCCGATCCGGCCCTCGGGCCGGCGCTGGCCCGGGCCGGTGCGCTGCC
>JAKLLM010000312.1 GCA_023150125.1 Zoogloea sp. | reverse complement strand
CGAACCGTTCGCATTTACATCTTATCAGACGCTGGATAGACTCTTCTCCATTCGGGCCGCAAACCCTGCGGCCACCCACTGGAGCCCCACGGATGAAGTTCAAGACCTCGTTGCTGTTTGCCGCATTGGCGGCCCTCTCTGCCGGGGCTTCGGCCGAAGAGAAGGTGCTCAACCTCTACTCCGCCCGTCACTACCAGACCGACGAGGCGCTCTACACCAACTTCACCGCGAAGACCGGCATCAAGATCAACCGCATCGAGGGCAAGGAAGACGAGCTCCTCGAGCGCATCCGCAACGAGGGCGCCAACAGCCCGGCGGACGTGCTGCTCACCGTAGACGCCGCCCGGCTTGCCAAGGCCCACGAGCTGGGCTTGTTTGCGCCGGTCACGTCGAAGCTGCTGGAGGCGCGGATCCCGGCCCATCTGCGCACCGAAGACTGGTTTTCGTTCTCGACCCGCGGGCGGGTGATCGTCTATCGCAAGGGCAGCGTGAGTCCGGACGACGTGAAAAGCTACGACGACCTGGCCAAGCCGGCGCTGAAGGGCAAGCTGTGCTCCCGCTCTGGCTCGCACCCCTACAACCTGTCGCTGGGTGCGTCGATCATCGCCCACCAGGGCGAGGCGAAGGCCGAGGAGTGGGCGCGGGGCGTGGTGGCCAACTTTGCGCGGGCCCCCAAGGGTGGCGACACCGACCAGATCAAGGCCGTGGCGGCGGGCGAATGCCAGGTGGCGCTGTCGAACACCTATTACGTGGCTCGCCTGATGCGCTCCACCAAGCCCGAAGACCAGAAGATGATGGAGAAGGTCGGCGTGGTGTGGCCCAACCAGGCCACCACCGGCACCCACATCAACGTCTCGGGTGGCGGCGTGCTCAAGCACGCGCCCCACAAGGCCGCAGCTCTGAGCTTCCTCGAATACCTGGCCTCGGACGAGGCCCAGCGCCACTTTGCCGACGGCAACAACGAATGGCCGGCGGTGGACAAGGTGAAGGTGGCGAACCCGGCGCTGGACGCGCTGGGCAAGTTCAAGGCCGACACCCTGCCGGTGAAGAACCTGGCGATGTACCAGGTCAAGGCCCAGATGATCTACGACCGCGCCGGCTACAAGTAAGCCGGCCGGATTGCCGCAGCTTATATAGACGCCCCCGGAGCCACGTGCCCCGGGGGCGTTTTACGTGGACTTGCGCGCCCGGGAGATCTGGCGCGATAGCGCGATCAGTGGCAGGAGGCCGACCGCGACGATCGCCAGGGCGGCGGTCGAGGCTTCGGTCAGCCGCTCGTCGGAAGCCAGGGTGTAGGCCTGGGTGGCGAGGGTGTCGAAGTTGAAGGGCCGCATCACCAGGGTGGCGGGGAGCTCCTTCATCACATCCACAAAAACCAGCAAAGCGGCGGTGAACAGACTGCCGCGCAGGATCGGCACATGCACCCGGCGCAGGGTGGCGCTCTGCCCGAGGCCTAGGCTGCGGGCGGCGTCGTCCATGCTGGGGGTGATCTTGGACAGGCTGGCGTCGACGGTCTGCAGGGCCACCGCCAGGAAGCGGGCCAGGTAGGCGTAGATCAGCGCGGCGATGCCGCCGGTGAGGATCAGGCCCGGGTTGCTGCCGAAGGCGCTTTCCCACTGGCCGGCGATCCAGTTGTCGAGGCGGGTGACCGGGATCAGCACGCCGACGGCGATCACCGTGCCGGGCACCGCGTAGCCCAGCCCGACCAGGCGGTTGAGCGCCTGGGCAAGGAAGGTCTTGGAGAGGCGGGCGCTGTAGGCGAGGAGCACCGCCAGCGCGACGGCGAGGAGGGCGGTGAGCCCGGAGAGGGTCAGGCTGTTGCGGGCGAGCATCAGGAAACGTTCGCCGAACTGGGCGTCGCCTTCGCCGAGCGCCATCCGCAGCAGGAGCCCGGCCGGCAGCAGGAAGCCCAGCAATAGCGGCGTGAAGCAGGCCAGCATCGCCGCCACGCCGGCCAGGCCGTGCAGCCGCCCGGGCGGCGGGCGATGGCGGCTGGAGGTGTTGTGGTAGCGGGCACGGCCGCGGGTGCTGCGCTCGAGGGCGACCAGCAGGAGCACGAAGCCCAGCAGGATGGCCGCCAGCTGCGCCGAGGCGACCCGGTCGCCGAGGGAGAACCAGGCGCGGTAGATGCCGGTCGTGAAGGTGTTGACCGCAAAATAGGCCACCGTGCCGTAGTCGGCCAGGGTTTCCATCAGGGCCAGGGCGACGCCGGCGGCGATGGCCGGGCGGGCGAGGGGCAGCGACACCGTGAAGAAGGCCCGCCACGGGCCGGTGCCCAGGGTGCGGGCCGCTTCCAGCACGCCGCCGGCCCGCTCGAGGAAGGCGGTGCGGGCGAGCAGGTAAACATAGGGGTAGAGCACGAAGACGAACATCAGGATCGCCCCCGGCAGGGTACGGATGTCCGGAAAGCGGTAGTCGCCGTACTCCCAGCCGAAGAGTTCGCGCAGGGTGGTCTGCACGGGGCCGACGAACTGGAGGAAGTCGGTGTACACATAGGC
Organism: Zoogloea sp.; assembly: GCA_023150125.1. Classification (GTDB taxonomy): domain Bacteria; phylum Pseudomonadota; class Gammaproteobacteria; order Burkholderiales; family Rhodocyclaceae; genus Zoogloea. The sequence goes on along the minus strand of JAKLLM010000312.1, from coordinate 1,331 downwards.
CATCACGTATGCCGGCACCGCCAGGGGCAGGACCAGGGCCCATTCGAAGACGCGCCGCCCCGGGAAGTCGTGCATTGCGGTGAGCCAGGCCGTGGTGACGCCGACGACCGCCACGCCGAAGCCCACGCCTGCGCACAGGGCGAGGGAGTTGGCGATGTACTCGGGCAGGACGGTGGAGGCGAGATGCGACCAGGTCGTGCTGGTGCCACCAAGGAAGAGGTTGAAGCCGACGCTTGCCACCGGAAGCCCGGTCAGGAGTGCGACCAGGAAGGCTGCGACAAGGAGCGGGGAGCGGGCAGGCTGCGGGATTCGGGAAGTCATGGCATCTGGCGGTTGAATGCGAATTATAATTGATGCCATGTCCAAACTTGAACTCAAGTCCGTCGTTCAGCGCTATGGCCGCCAGACCATCGTGAATGGCGTCGATTTTCGTCTCGAGCAAGGCAGCATCGCCTGTCTGCTCGGCCCGTCGGGTTGTGGCAAGACGACCTTGCTGCGCTGCATCGCCGGCTTCGAGGAGATTTCGGGCGGCGAGATCCTGATCCACGACGCGGTCGTCAGCCGCGCCGGGCATCGGGTGCCGCCCGAGAAGCGCCAGGTGGGGATGGTGTTCCAGGACTACGCCCTGTTCCCGCATCTTACCGTGGAGCAGAACGTAGGCTTCGGCCTGGGCGGCATGCCGGCCGCCGACAGGGCTGCGCGGGTCAACGAACTGCTCTCTACGGTGGGCCTCGCGGGCCAGGGGCGAAAGTTTCCCCATGAGCTCTCCGGTGGCCAGCAGCAGCGCGTGGCGCTGGCGCGGGCGCTGGCTCCGCGGCCGGAGCTGGTGCTCCTCGACGAGCCGTTTTCCAACCTCGACGTGGACCTGCGCGAACGCCTGTCGGTGGAGGTGCGCGAGATCCTGAAGAGCGAAGGCATGACCGCGGTGCTGGTCACCCACGACCAGCACGAGGCTTTCGCGATGGCCGACGAGATCGGGGTGATGTTCGACGGGCGCATCCAGCAGTGGGATACGCCGTATAACCTCTACCACCGGCCGACCAATCGTTTCGTGGCCGATTTCGTCGGCAAGGGCGTATTCGTGCCCGGCGCGGTGCTCGACGCAGGCAGCGTGGAGATCGAGCTGGGCGTGCTCGGCTCGGGGGTGCCGCCCGAGTGTTCGCGGGGCTGCGCGGCTTGTGGCCAGGGTTGCCGGGTCGACGTGCTGCTGCGGCCGGACGACGTGGTCCACGACGACCGCAGCCCAACCCGCGCCGAGGTGCTGCACAAGGCCTTCCGTGGCGCCGACATCATGTACACCTTGCGCCTGGACAGCGGTACCGAGGTGCTGT
>JAKLLM010000311.1 GCA_023150125.1 Zoogloea sp. | reverse complement strand
CTCGCCCCTCGACCCGGACAGCGGCCAGCCCTGGCCGGCAATGCCCGCCGTGCTGCAGGCCCTCGCCACCGACAGCGCCGCCCGCGCCGGCTTCGCCAATTTCGTGCCCGACGCCTGCCTGATCAACCGCTACGCCCCCGGCGCCAGGATGGCCCTGCACCAGGACCGGGACGAGGCCGACTTCAGCCAGCCCATCGTGTCCCTGTCCCTCGGGCTGCCGGCGATCTTCCTCTTCGGTGGCCTCGAGCGCAGCGACAAGCCCGCACGCCTCCCGCTTGCCCACGGCGACGTGCTGGTGTGGGGCGGCCCGGCCCGGCTGCGCTTCCACGGCGTGCTGCCGGTAAAGGACGGCGCCCACCCGGCCACCGGGGCGTGCCGGCTCAACCTGACCTTCCGCAAGGCCGGCTGAGCCCGGCCACCGGCACGGCACGGTGCGCGCCGGCAGCATCCGCTTACAAGCAAATGTCCTTCCCATCGGGCTTTCAGCCCGTATAATCCTGCGCTTTCGCTCAACCGCTGCAGTGCACCATTTGCAGCGCGGCATCACCGGGCCCTCGTTGAGCACCGATTCCTGCTTTGGGAGGATGCGCAAGCATCATGCGCAACGACGCTTCAAGACTGCCCGCCATCGACGCGCTCAAGGCCATCGCCTGCGTGCTGATCGTCCTGCATCACCTGGCCTTCTACGGCCCGATGGCCGACATCGCCCGGCCGCTGATGCCCGGCGTCATCGATTTCCTGTTCGACTACGGCCGCATGGCGGTGCAGGTGTTCCTGGTGGTGTCCGGCTTCCTGTTCGCCACCCGCTTCAACCCGGCCAGCAGCGCCCTCGGCGCGCCGCTGGCGCTGCTGTTCCAGCGCTACACCCGGCTGGTGGTGCCTTATTCGGCGGCGCTGCTGCTGGCCATCGCCTGCTCGGCGGTGGCCGGCGTGTGGATGGAGCACCGCTCCATTTCCGAGCCGCCCGACCTCGGCCAGCTCCTTGCCCACGTGCTGCTGCTCCACGACCTGCTCGACCAGGAAGCCCTCTCCGCCGGCGTGTGGTATGTGGCCATCGACTTCCAGCTCTTCGCCCTGGCGGTACTGCTGCTGTGGCTGCCCCACCGGCTGGCCGCGCGCTTTCCGGCGCAGGCCGGCGCGCTGCGCCTGCTGGCCGCGCTGCTGGTGGCCGGGATGACCCTCGCCTCGCTGTTCGGCTTCAACCGCAACGACCTGTGGGACGAGACCGCGCTGTATTTCTTCGGCTCCTTCGGGCTGGGCATCCTGTGCAGCTGGGCCCTGCGCCTGCCGCGCCCGGGGCTGTGGCTGGGCCTCCTGACGCTGGCGGCCGCAGCGGCCCTGGCCGTCGATTTCCGCGAGCGCATCGCGGTGGCCACCGGGGTGATGCTGTTCCTGGCCGTGGCGGCCCGCAGCGGCCTGCTCCACACGCTGCCGCTGCCTGCCGCAGTCAGCCACTTGGCGCAGATCTCGTATTCGGTGTTCCTGGTGCATTTTCCGCTCAGCCTGCTGGTCAATGCGGCGGTCAGCGGTTTCTTCCCGGCCAACCCGGTGGTGAACGCCCTGGGCATGCTGCTGGCCCTGGCGCTGAGCATCGTGGCCGGCGCCGAGTTCCACCGCCGCGTCGAGCACCCCGCCTTCGCCGTCCGCACCCGCCTGCTGTTCCCGGCCGGCGTGGTGGCCGGCGGCTGGCTGGCCGCCCTCGCCGCCACCAGCCTGGGCGGCTGAGCCTCTCTCAGGCCGCCTTGGCCAGGATGGCGGCCACATCCACGTCGTCGATGCACGCCGGCTGCATGAAGCGCTGGGCGTAGTCCCGATACACGCCGGACTCCAGGAACAGCGCGAACAGCGCCGGGTCGATGTGCCCGGCGTCGCGCATCGAAGCCATGATCGCCACCGCCTCCGACAGGCGCTTGCCCTGCTTGTAGGGCCGGTCCACCGCGGTGAGGGCCTCGAAGATGTCGGCGATCGCCAGCATCCGCGCCAGCGGGCTCATCTGGGCGCCGCTCAGGCCCCGCGGGTAGCCGCTGCCGTCCATCTTCTCGTGGTGGCTGCCGGCGATCTCGGGCACCGCCCGCAGGTGCCGCGGGAAGGGCAGGTCGGCCAGCATCCGGATGGTGTTAACAATGTGCTCGTTGATGCGGTAGCGGTCCTCCGGGGTGAGCGTTCCGCGGGCGATCGCCAGGTTGGCGAGTTCGCCCCGGTTGGCGAGCAGCGCCGGCGCCGTCATGCGCAGGCCCCAGGGGTTGTCGGGGGCGATGCGGTCTTCGGCCGGGCGCTCGACGAGGTGCTCCGGCTTGTCGGCGAGCAGCGCCTCCTCCACGGGCAGGACCGGCGCCGGGCCCTTGCGGCGCAGCTCTTCGGGCGACACGCCGAGGCGGTCGTCAAGGGTACGCAGCCAGCGGCGCCCGGCGATCTGCTGCAGCCGCACCACGTCGGCCGGCGCCATCGCCTCGCCCCCCACGTTGCAGGCCGCGACGAAGGCGAACTCGGCGTCGAGCGCTGCATGCTCATCGGCCAGCCGTGCGCGGGCCGCGGCGGGCGCCTCTCCGGCGATGATGGCTTCGCAGCAGGCGATCGTCGCGTCGCGCTTGAGCACCTCGAAGCGCATCCTGATCTCGTGGATGCGGTCATATAGCGTCTCCAGCTTGGTGGCCTTGTCGACGATGAACTCCGGCGTCGTGACCTTGCCGCAGTCGTGCAGCCAGGCCGCCACATGAAGCGTCTCCCAACCGTCGTCGCCGAGGGCGAAGTCGCGGAAGGGACCGCTCGTCGCGTCACAGGCGGCCCGCGCCAGCATCTTGGTGAGCACCGGCACGCGGGCGCAGTGGCCGCCGGTGTAGCGGCTCTTGGCGTCGATGGCGTGGGCCAGCAGCTGCAGAAAGGATTCGAACAGGCGCTTCTGGCTGCGGATCAGCGCGCGCGTCTCCACCGACAGCGCCGCGGTGCCCGACAGGGCCTCCACAAAGTGCACCAGATCGCTGCCCGGCGCCTCGTCGAACCACAGCACCAGCAGCCCGACCCGGGCGTGGTCGCGGTCGAGGAGCGGCAGCGCCAGGTAGGCCATCGCCGGCCGGCCGAGGGCGCCGAACAGCGCGTCGCAGCCCGCCGCGGCGCCCTGCCCGGCATCGAGGCCACCGCCCCCGGAGCGGGCACCCTCGCCCACCAGCCCGGCCATCGCGGCCCCCGGCGGCGCCAGCGCAGGGTCGAGCGGCTGGCCGGCGGCGGCACGCAGGGTGGCCGGCTCCAGCCCGGCGCCTTCGTCGCCCGCCAGGTACAGCACGCCGGCCCGGGCACCGCTCACCGCCACCGTCTCGTCCACCAGCCGGGGCAGCAGGCGGTCGAAGCTGGACTCCTCGGCGAGGGATTCGGACAGCTCCAGGAAATGCCGGATCGAGGCCTTCATCGAGGCCAGGTCGGTGGCGAGGTCGTCCACCTCGCGCACCACGGAGCGGGTTGCCACGTCGGCGGCAAAGTCGAAACGGCGGATCGCCGCGGCCTCGTCGGCCAGCTCGCGGATCGGCTTCGACACCAGCCGCGCGGCCAGGTAGGTGAGCGGCACCGCGCCCAGCATCACCAGCAGGGTCGCCAGCAGCGCCCGGTCGCGGATGGTGATGGCGTCGGTGAGCAGCTCGTCGTCGGGCACCACGATGCCCAGCCGCGCCTGGGGCCCGCCACTGACACGCAGGGTCAGCAGCGCGCCGCGCCAGTCGCGCCCGTCCACGCTGAAGGCGATCAGGCCCGGGCCGCCCGGCTCTCCGCGGGGGCGCCGGACCTGGGCCGCCAGCGCCGCCAGCGGCCCGCCGAGGGCGTCGATGGCCTGGGCCTCGGGCGCGGCCCCCGGCGCTGCGGG
>JAKLLM010000310.1 GCA_023150125.1 Zoogloea sp. | reverse complement strand
CGACGGCCCGGGCCGGCAGCACCAGGCCGCCCAGGCCGCGGGCACCGCCGCCCTGGGCCGACGGGGCCGCCGCCTGCACCTGGGTGCTGCTGACCACCCGCAGGTCGACGCCCACCTCGACGCCCTCGCCGGCCCACGCCAGCCGGAAGCTGCCGTCGGGCTGGCGGGTGCGTCGGGCGGCGTTGATCATCTTCTCGAGGCCGAAGCGGCCGGGCACGTTGATGACCTCCACCGTGCGGCCGTCGAAGGTGGTGGCGACGATGCGCGCCCCCGGCGCGCCGGCGGCGTTGGGCCACACGAAGTTGTTCCACTGGGTGGGGCCGTTGCGGTAATCGAGCTTCTGCCCGTCGATCTCGACGACGAAGCCGGTGGTGCCGGCGGCGGGCTGGGGGCGCAGCATGAAGACCGTCTGGGCCTGGCCGGCACCTCCGCCTCCTGCCGCATCGGCCGCGGCGCCGCCCTCCAGGGGCGACACCCAGCGGGCAAAGCCGTTGCCGAACTCGGGCTGCAGCACCACGCCGAGCTCACCCCAGGTGCGCGGGGTGACGGTGTTGCCGCGGCGCACCACCAGCGGGCCCATCGCGCCGTCCACGTATTTGGCGATGGCACCCTCGGGGCCGAACATCTGGGCGATCTCGGCCGGCGAAGCCTCGATGCCGGCCTTGGGAGCGAAGGGGTACTTGAGCGCGAGCTTGCGGTTGAAGGGCTCGTAGACCTGGGCCTCCCAGGTCTTGTTGAGCTCCTCGGAGGCCGGCCGGATGACCGCCGCGTAGCTCTGCAGCAGCGGCCGCAGGAGCAGCGGGCGGAGCACCGCGCGCTGGGCGTCGGGCATGCCGGTGAGCATCTGCTCGTCCACGAAGCGCAGGCCTTCCGCCAGCTCGGAGGCGCCGCCGTCGAGGGTTTCACGCATCAGCTTGAGGGCGCCGGGGCCGGGGTCGCCCTGGTTCTGCAGCCCGTTGAGGCGGGTGCGGACCTTCGAGAGCTGCTTGAGGTAGGTGTCGAGCAGCGGCTCGCCGCCGTCCCGCGGCAGGGCCAGGCGACCGAAGCCGGCGAACTCGCGGCCGATCGGGCCGAGCGGGATCTCGACAGGCTTCGCCGGTACGTTGACGTCCACCTTGACGGTGGCCGGCGCCATCTGCAGAACCGACTGCCTGAACCAGTCGAAGAAGCCCCGCTGGGCCCGCTCGAGGCCGACATTGGCCAGCGACGGGTTGTCCCAGGCGGTCTGCTCGACGATGGCCTTGACCAGCTTGCCCACCGGCGAGGCCTGGGCGTCGCCGAGGCGGTTCATCGCGGTGACGGCCTCGGGGAAGCTCTCGAAGGAGGCCACGCTGATGCCCAGCACGAACTGGCGCCAGGCGTCGGCGTAGTCGCGCTTGTACATCTCGACGAGGGTTTTCTGGATCTGCTCGGGGCTGCCCTCCAGGGTCAGGTCGTCCTTGGCGCTGGTTTCGAGCACCCAGTCGACGCTCTTCTGGGCGCTGGTGGCGGCGTCCTTGATGGCCGGCTGCACGTAGTCGCGCCAGGCCTCGACGGTGAGGGCGCCGGAGACCACGTGGCTGCCGCTCACCAGCCCGGCGTTGTCGGGCCCGACGATGCCGGCGACGCTGACCGGCGCGAAGCGGGTCGAGGCCCGGGCGCGGATCTCGGCATACACCCGCTCGGCGGCCGGCATGCCGCGCACCACCCGGCGCAGGGTGTCGCGGGTGTCGTCGACGAGGGACAGGTTGGTGTGGATCGTCGGCCAGTCGGCGGCGCCGGCGTGGGCGAGGTGGAAGGACAGGATGCGCCCGGCCGAGCGGATCATCTCCTCGCGGCTCATGGTGCCGCGGTTGGCCTCCAGCCAGGCGCGCCAGAAGCGGGTGATCTGGTCGGAGAGGTGGCCGGCGTCGAGGTGCTCGTGGCTGGCCAGCATGAGGTAGGTTTTTAGCGCGTTGTAGCCGTCGTCCACGTCGCCGGGCCGGGCGGCGCGGTAGGGCTGGCCGGCGGCCGGGCGCGGGGCGGGCTTGTCGTCGGCCCTGGCCTGGAGCTTGTCGCCCTGGGCATGCACCTCGGACAAAAAGGCTTCGAGGGCCTCCTTGACCGGCGTGAGCATCACGCTGGAAACCCCGGCGAAGTATTCGCGGCGCAGCGCGTCGGCCATCTCGCGGCCCTGGTAGAGGCCGAGGCCCAGCGACAGTGGGTGGTCGTCGTTGAAGCGCTCGAGCTGGGCGAGGCGGTCCTGGAGGATCTCGAGGGCCTGCAGGCGCGACTGCAGGTCGATGCGCCCTTCCTGCACCTTGGCGGCCTTGGCGAGGTCCTGGGCGACGTTGTCGAGCAGGCTGCGGTTGTTGAGGTAGGACCAGCTCCAGCCGGCCAGCGCCAGCCCGAGCACGGCCAGCGAGGCCAGCACCGCGCCCTGGCGCAGCAGGGTCTTGCGACGCGTGCTGTGCTGGCGCACCAGGTTGCGGTCGGGGAAGACGACCTTCGAGAACAGCTGGCGCAGGAAGTAGCCGTGGTTGCCCGCCGGCGGCTGCGGCGCCGGGGCGTCGACGAGCCCGAAGCGGCGCACGATGTGCGGGTTCGAGACCGGCTCGAAGTCGGCCCCCTGCAGCGCCGAGCTGAGGTAGAAGCCGCGGAACACCGGCTTGAACTGGAAGGGGTTGTCCTCGAAGAGCGTCGCCACGAAGGCCCGCAGGGCCGGCCGGATCGCCGCGAACTCGGCCGGAAAGGTGAGCAGCCCGGGCTCGGCGGGCTCGCCCTGGAGGCGCGACAGCTGGGCCACACTGATCGCCCGCAGGCCTTCGTAGAGTTCGTCGAAATGCCGGTCGAAGACGGCCAGCAGGTCGTCGCCACCGGCAGGGCTGCCGGGCAAGGTGGCGCCCCACACCCGGTCGCGCTCGGCGGCGTCGAGGTCGTGGAAGAAGGCGTGGAAACCGGGGATCAGGTCGGCCTTGGTGAACAGCACATACACCGGGGCAAAGACCTCCAGCCGCTCGGTGAGCTCCTGCACCCGCTGTCGCAGGCTCCTGGCGAGCTGGATCGCGAAGCCCGGGTCGCCGCCCACCAGCTCGCCGATGCTGACAGTGACGATGACGCCGTTGATCGGCGCCCGCGGGCGGTGTTTCCTGAGCAGGTCGAGGAAACCCAGCCATTCGCCGCGGTCTTCCTCGTGGATCGCGTAGCGCCCGGCGGTGTCGAGCAGGATGCCCTCGGTGGTGAAGAACCAGTCGCAGTTGCGGGTGCCGCCGATGCCCTTGATCACCGCGTTGCCGCCGTCCTCGAAGGGAAAGGTCAGGCCGCTGTTGACGATGGCGCTGCTCTTGCCGGCGGCGGGGTTGCCGATGGTGATGTACCAGGGCAGCTCGTAGAGCGCCTCGACCCCCGAGTGCTGACCGAGGCGGGAGGTCTTGATAGTCCTGACCGCCTCCTGCATGCGCTGGCGCAGGGCCTGGACTTCGGCCGCTGCGGCGCCGCCCGGGGCCGGCCCGGCCTCGCCCTGGCGTTCGAGCAGGGAGCCGATCGCCTCGCCGGCACGCCGCGCCCGGCGCCGGCGCAGCAGCCAGACCACCGCCCAGGCGACGACGATCAGCCCGCAGGCCGCCAATGCCCAGGCGATTGCCAGCTGCAGCGCCCGCGCGCCCAGCAGCACGATGGCGCAAAGGGCTGCGACGCCGATGGCGGAAAGCACCCGGGAGTCGGCAAGAAAGCGGTGAAATCGGGACATGGGGAGGTCTCGCGGTCAGGGGCGTGGAGGCTGGCCGGGCGGCGGCACGGCCAGGGGGCGGACGAGCATGGCCGCCCGCGGGGAGTCGTCTTGATTGCCAAGGCACAGCACCGGACCACCGCTGGCCAGGGCCCGGCTGGCAGCGCAGGCCAGCGCC
>JAKLLM010000309.1 GCA_023150125.1 Zoogloea sp. | reverse complement strand
GAGGGTGCCGCCGCAGGGTAGCCCAAAGCGCGCCGCCTCGTCCCGGCTGACCCCGTAGGTGAGCACGAAGGGCTGGCTGCCGGTGATGCGCCCGTCCCGCATGCGCGCGACGAGATCGTCCTCGATGCAGCCACCCGACACCGAACCCTGCACCCGCCCGTCGTCCCGCAGGGCCATCCAGGCTCCCGCCGGGCGCGGCGCCGAGCCCCAGGTGCGGGCCACGGTGACCAGCGCCGCCCGGTGGCCTTCGGCCGCCCAACCGCGCAGGGCCGCGAGCACCTGCAGATCCTGGCTATCCATGGTTTGACTCCTTCTGGCAAAGCGCGGGCCCTGGCAACGGGCGGCCGAAGCCGCCCCTGCAGCGCAGGGCGATCATCGTCAGGCCTTCAGCTCGCTGGCCTGGAAGGGCAGCCGAGTGAGCCACTTGCCGGTGGCCGCGGCGATCGCGTTGGCCACTGCCGGCGCCACCGGTGGCACGCCCGGCTCACCGATGCCGGTCGGGTTCTCGGCAGACCGCACGATGTGCACCTCCACCTTCGGCATTTCGTCGATGCGGATCGGGGCATAGTCACCAAAGTTGCCCTGCTCCACCACGCCGTCCTTGAGGGTGATCTCGCCGTGCAAGGCCGCCGACAGCGCAAAACCCACCGAACCCTCCACTTGGGCGCGCACGTTGTCAGGGTTGATCGCCATGCCGCAATCCACCGCCGACACGATGCGATCCACCTTCACGCGGCCGTCGGCCTGCACCGTGACCTCGGCGACCTGGGCGACGAAGGAATGGAAGGACTCATGCACCGCCACACCGCGCCCGCGCCGCTCGCCCGGCCTGCCCGCCGCCAGCGGCGTGCCCCAACCGGCCTTGTCGGCCGCCAGCTTGAGCACTGCCGAATGGCGCGGATGCTTGCCCAGCAGCTTGAGGCGCATCGCCACCGGGTCCTGCTTCGACTCGGCCGCCAGGCGGTCGAGGAAAGTCTCGGTGGAATAGGCCGTGTGGGTCGAACCCACAGAGCGCCACCACAACACCGGCACGCCAATGTCGGTGGGCGTGTGCAGCTCGACCTGCAGGTTGGGGATCCCATAGGGAAGGTTCGCCGCGCCTTCCACCGAAACGGCGTCGATGCCGTCCTTGACCATCACCGACTCGAAGGCCGAGCCGGTGATGATCGACTGCCCCACCAGCCGGTGGCGCCAGGCGCGGATGCTGCCGTCGGCCTCCAGCGCGGCCTCGATGCGGTGATGGAACAGCGGCCGGTAGTAGCCCGCCTTCATGTCGTCCTCGCGCATCCACACCAGCTTGACCGGCGCGCGGGTGCCGCTGGCCTTGACGATGGAGGCAGCCTCGCGCAGGTAGTCCGACTGGGTGCACGCCCGCCGGCCGAAGCTGCCGCCGGCGTAGAGCATGTGGATCGTCACCTTCTCGGGCGGCAGGCCGAACATCGCCGCCAGCGTGGCCTGGTCGACGGTCTGGAACTGCTCGCCGTTCCACACCTCCAGGCCGTCGGCGGTGCGCTGCATGACGCAGTTCATCGGCTCCATCGCCGCATGGGCGAGGTAGGGGAAGTCGTAGCTGGCCGACACCACCCTGGCCGCGCCGGCAAAGGCGCCCGCCGCGTCGCCCTGGCTGCGGGCCACAAGGCCGGGCTGGACGGCGAGCTCGCGGTAGCGGGCCAGGATCTCGTCGGAGCCCAGCTTGAAGGCGGCGCTGTCGTCCCATTCGATGGCGAGGGCGTCGCGGCCCTTCTTGGCGCTCCAGGTGTCGCGGGCCAGCACGGCCACGCCGCCGGGGATCGCCACCACGTCGACCACGCCTTTGACGGCCTTCGCCTTGCCGGCGTCGAAAGCCTTCACCTTGCCGCCGAAGCGCGGCGAATGGGCGACGACCGCCACCAGCATGCCGGGCAGCTGCACGTCCTGGGTGAACTTGGCCGAGCCGTCGGTCTTGGCGGCGCTGTCCTTGCGCGGGGCGCGCTTGCCGATCAGGCGGAAATCCTTCGGGTCCTTGAGGGCGACCGTGGCGGGCACGGCTTCGAGGGCGGCCGCCTCGGCCAGCTCACCAAAGCTTGCCTGACGGCCGCTGGCGGCGTGGCGCAACACGCCTTCCGCCACGCTGATCTCGGCCGCCGGAACCTTCCAGCGCTTCGCCGCTGCCGACACCAGCATCGCCCGGGCGGTGGCGCCGGTCTGGCGCATCTGGCCCCAGGAGTTGGCCATCGCGGTACTGCCGCCGGTGCCCTGGGCTCCGCCGAAGAAGAGGTTGTTGTAGCGCTTGGCATCGGCCGGCGCGCCCTCCACCTTCACCTGGGCCCAGGCCGCGTCGAGCTCCTCGGCGACGATGGTGGCGAGGCCGGTGTAGGTGCCCTGCCCCATCTCGAGGTGCTTCGAGATGACGGTGACCGAATTGTCGGCACCGATCCGCAAGAATGGCGTCGGCTCGAAACTGGCCGCAGCGGCACCCGGTTTGGCGGCCAGGCTCACGCCCGGCAGCGCCAGGCCGAGGGTGAGGCCGGCGGCCCCCTGCAGGAAGCCGCGACGGGAGAGGTTCTCGATGGGGTTGTGACGTTCGCTCATCATGCGCTCCTTACGCCAGGGCCTTGGCGGCTTCGTGGATGGCTGCGCGGATGCGCACGTAGGTGCCGCAGCGGCACAGATTGCCCGCCATTGCGGCGTCGATGTCGGCATCGGTCGGCTTGCGCTTGGCCGTCAACAGGCTGACGGCGCTCATGATCTGGCCCGACTGGCAGTAGCCGCACTGCACCACGTCGAGCTTGCGCCAGGCTTCCTGCACCGCCTTGCCGACGCGGGACGCATCGACCGCCTCGATGGTGGCGACCTTCTTGCCTGCCACCGTCGACACCGGCGTGATGCACGAACGCACCGGCTGGCCGTCCACGTGCACGGTGCACGCCCCGCACAGCCCGGCGCCGCAGCCGAACTTGGTACCGGTGAGCAGCAGGGAATCCCGCAGGGCCCAAAGCAGCGGAGTGTCGGGTTCGACATCCGCCTTCCGGGGCTTGCCGTTTACGGTGAGCTGGATCATCTTGAATCTCCGTTGGGTGAAGCGTGTTGGTCTTGTCGGCCGGCCAAAGATTCCCTGCCGTCGCCTCCGGAAATTTAGCCCACGGCAAGGGCGATGGCATTGCAGAATCCTGTGAGATTCTTGCCTGATCATCCAGACTTGAGCGAAGCGCGTGGCACTGCGCCTTGTCCGGGGTTAATCTCGCCTGCGCCGCAGCGGAGAAAAAAGATGACCGAATCAAGCCCCCAAGCCCCTGCACCGGCCGACGCCCTCGATGCTGCGCGCCGGGCGCTCACCGACATCATTGAACGATATTGCCCCGTCGATGGCTCCAGCGCCACGGCCGTACCGGGGCTCAGCCTGTTTCGCGCCTCGAGCACCAGCACACCGATCTGCGCGGTGTACCGATCGGTGCTGGCGGTGGCGGCGCAGGGCAGCAAACGCCTGGTGCTCGCCGACGAAAGCTTCGAGTACGACAGCCGGCACTATCTGATCACCTCGGTGGATCTGCCCGTGATGGGGCAGATCACCGAGGCCTCGCCCGAGCGCCCATACCTGTGTGCCGTGTTCGACATGGACGCCCGCAAGATCGCCGACCTGGCCGCTGCCATGCGCCCGGCCAGCCCCTCGCCGGGCAACGGCCAGCTCGGGCTGGGAGTGAGCGCCCTCACCCTGCCGGTGATGGATGCGCTGCTGCGACTCGCGCGCCTGCTCGACACACCCGAAGACATCCGTATGCTCGCCCCGCTACACGAGCGCGAGCTGCTATATAGGCTTCTCACTGGCGAACAGGGCCCGCGCCTGCGCACCATCGCGGCCGCCGACAGCCAGGGCCACCGCACCGCCCGCGCCGTT
>JAKLLM010000308.1 GCA_023150125.1 Zoogloea sp. | reverse complement strand
GCCGCGACGGCTCCGCCGGACGGAGCGGTGGCGGTTGCGGGGGTGGCGGCCGGCTCGGGGCCTTCGCGCTCCCGCTGCAGCGGGGCCGGCGCCCCGGCCGGCAGGGCGCGCTGCTGCAGCACGTGGCTCAGCTCGTGGGCCAGCAGGCGGCGGCCCGGGTGGGTGTTGGGGGCGTAATGGCCGGGCCCGAAAACGATGGCGTTGCCGACGGTGTAGGCGCGGGCCTCGACGGCCTTCGCCGAGGCGGCGGCCTGGGCGTCGGCATGGATGCGGACGCGACCGAAATCGTGGCCGAAGCGGGTTTCCATGAAGCGGCGGGTGCCGTTGTCGAGGCTTTGGCCGGCGCCGGCCAGGGTTTGCCGGACGGCCTCCGGCACCTGCCCGTCGGGGCCTCGGGCGTTCCCGGGCGCAGCTTGCCGGAGGGGCGCCAGCGGGCTGGCTGCGGCGGGCCTGGACTTGCCGCCCAGCGCGGTGTCGGCGGCCCGGTCGGCCTCCTGTTCGTGACGGTCGGCGGGATGGCCGCTGTAGACCACCTTGCGCTGCAGGAGCGTGCTGCGGGGCGGCGCGAGGGCGGTGCTCGTCGGGGCGGCGGGGCGGAGCACGCGGCTGTGGCTGCTCATGGCTGCAGCCCCCGCTGGATGCCCCCGGCGAGTTGGCGGCCCACCCGGGCTGGCCGGCTGCCGGCCGTGACGGACACCTCGCCGATGCGCAGGCGCGCCACGTCGCCCCGGCCGGTGAGGGCCTGCAGGGCGTCGGGCGAGGCGGCGTAGAGGCGGGCGAGCTCGGCCTGCAGGCCGGCGGCGATGGCGTGGCGGTCTTCGGGGCGGAAGCCGCGCAGCACGAGCTCGTCGATGTGGATCACGACGCGGAGGGGGGCGTTCATGTCCAGCCTCGCGTTTCGGCTTCGCTGATCGCCCGGTCGCGCTTGGCGGCCTCGCTGTGGGCGGCGCGGAGCAGGTGGGCCATGGTGACCGGCGTGCCGGCGTCGGCGGCGCGGAAGGCGGCGTTCATGGCGATGTTGCGGATGTTGCCGCCGGTCATGCCGAGGCGCGCCAGCTTGGCGTAGTCGAGCCCTTCGAGCGGCGTGGCGGCCGGGAAGACGCTGCGCCAGATGGCCTCGCGCTCGGCGAGGTCGGGGAAGGGGAAGTTCACCACGAAGCGCAGGCGGCGCTGGAAGGCGCTGTCGAGGGCGGCCTTCTGGTTGGTGGTGAGGATGGCCAGGCCGCGGTAGGCCTCCATGCGCTGGAGCAGGTAGCTGACTTCGATGTTGGCGTAGCGGTCGTGGCTGTCGCGCACCTCGCTGCGCCTGCCGAAGAGGGCGTCGGCCTCGTCGAAGAGCAGGATCGCGCCGCTGTCCTCGGCGGCGTCGAAAACCCGGGCGAGGTTTTTTTCGGTCTCGCCGATGTACTTGCTGACCACCGCCGAGAGGTCGATGCGGAAGAGGTCGAGGCCGAGTTCGCCGGCCAGCACCTCGGCGGCCATCGTCTTGCCGGTGCCGCTCTCGCCGGCGAAGAGCACCGGGGTGCCCAGGCCGCGGGCGCTCTTGCGGGCGAAGCCCCAGCGTTCGCACACGGTGAGCTGGTGGCGCACCTGGGTGGCGATCTCGCGCAGCAGCTGGCGGGGGGCGTCGGGGAGGATGAGGTCGCTCCAGCCGGCGAGGGCCTCGATGGGCTGGGCGAGGCCGCCCAGCTGCAGGCGCCGCCGGTTGCGGCAGGCCTGGCGCAGGGCGGCGGCGGGGTCGGGGGTGCCGGGCAGCTGGCGGGCCAGTTGGTAGGCCAGCTGCGGGGCGCTGGCGCGGATGTCGGCGGCGCTGAGGCGGAACTCGCCGGCGGCGGTGTCGAGGGCCGGGCCCAGGCGGGCGGCGGCCGGGGTGCCGAGGGCCTGCTGCCAGAGCGTCAGCTGGTCTTCGGCGGCAGGGCGGGCGACGTGGTGGCACAGGCTGTCGCGGTCGAGGGAGACGGGCTCGGGCGTGGCGAGCAGGCTCAGCCCGCCGAGCCGGTCGATGAGGCGCAGGGCCGCGGAGGCGGGCGGTGTGGCGTCGGCCTCGATCAGCAGGGCGGCGGGCTGCAGGGCGGCTTCGCGCTGCCAGAGGGTGGCGAGGGCGTCGAGCTCGGTGAGTTCGGCGGGGATGTCGCCGGCGGCCAGGGCATGCAGGCGGAGGCCCAGGCTGGCGGCGAGCCGGGCGGCGACGTCGCGCTTGCCGGGCAGGTCGGGCCCGTCGAGGACGACTGCCGGCCAGGGGGCGTCGTGTTGGAGTTCGGCGGCGATGCGTTCGGCCAGCGCGTGCTGGCTGGCGGCCATCAGCGGGGGCGGGGGCAGCTCGCGCAGCAGGGGGCGCAGGCGGGCGTCGAGCTCGTCGATGCCGGCGAGGTAGTGCAGCACCCGCTCGTCGATCTGCAGGCGGGCGGTGAGCAGGGCGCCGTCACCCACGGTGTCGAGCAGGCGCCAGCGGCGCAGCGGGGCGTGGGGCGTGAGGGCGCTCCAGTGGGCGTCGGGCAGCACGGCCAGAGCCAGGGCGAAGCTGGCCCAGGGCTGGCCGGGGCCGGCGGCGCAGCACAGGGGGGCGAGCTCGCCGTCCATCTCGACGCCGGCGGCGAGCAGCAGCACGCCGCGCTCGAAGGGCGACAGGGCGAAACGCTCGGCCAGCACGTCGATGGCGGCCGGGGCGGCGCGCCAGGCGCGGCTGCCCTGGATGTCGCCATCGGCGTCCGGCTCGCCCCGCAGCAGGCGCTTGAGGCGGGCGAACTCGGCGGTGAGCAGGCCCTGGTTGGCGTCCAGCCAGGCGCCTGGGGCTTCCGCAGCGGGGTGGGCCGGGGTGTTCATGTGAGGGTGATGCGCAGGTCGAGGAAGGCCGGCGGCGTGACGCTGCGGTCGACCAGCGGGCTCTCGATGCCGTCCACCCGCAGGCGCGCCAGGTGGGTGCCGGGCGGGGCGCCGGGGATGTCGAAATGCAGGGTCTCGCTGGCCGCGGCGAGGGGCCGGGCGGGGAATTCCAGCTGCCCCAGCACCAGGCCGGCGCGCTGGCCGGGGTGCACGGCGGGGCGCACGGTGAGGTCGAAGCTGGCGTTGCCTTCGCCATCGCGGGCGAAGCTCTGCGGCAGGCCGACGATCTGCGGGGCGAGGGTGAGGGCCAGGCGGTTGGTGTCGCGGGGGCTGGCTTCGCCGGGGCGGCGCAGGCGGGCGCTGAGGGTGTAGACGCCGGCCGGGAAATCCATGCTGCGGGCGGCGGGGATCGTGAAGGCGATGTGCCCGGCGGCATCGGTGGCCGCCGGGGCGGCTTCGAGGCTGGCGCTCACGCCCAGGGCGTCGTTGGCCAGCACGACGCTGCGCGGGCTGCCGGGCTCGGCGTCGAGGTGGTGGCCGTGCAGGCTGACGCTGGCGTCGATCCGGGCGACGCTGTGGCCGCCGGCCGGTTCGACGGTTTCGAGGGTCGGCAGGGCCGGCACGACGCCCTGCTGCACGGCCACGCCGCGGGCGTACCAGGTGGCGGCATCCAGCGGGTCGGGCTTGACCAGCGGGCCGACGGTGAGCACCGGCAGGGGCTTGCGGGTGGGCTCGGTGGCTTCGATGAGCACCACGCTGGCCATGTAGGCGGCGGTGGGGCGCAGGTGGCTCTGGGTGGCCGTCCACAGCCTGGAGAGTTCTTCGGTGTTGAGGCTGACCGGGGTGATGCGGATCTGTTCGAGCTGGCTTTCGAGGCCCGAGGCGGCCAGGGCGCGCAGGGCCGGCGGCAGCTGGTCGCCGACGTCGGGGGAGGGCGTGAGCGCGCGGCGGATGGCCTGGCGGCTGAGCACCGGGGTTTCGTGGAGCAGCTGCATCGCGTAGCCGAGGAGGATCTCGCCGTGCAGGTCGGCGCTGCTGTAGGCCGACACGAGGTAGTGCAGGTCG
>JAKLLM010000307.1 GCA_023150125.1 Zoogloea sp. | reverse complement strand
CGCGTCGGCCCGCTCGGCGGCGGTTTCGAACCACTCGGGGTGGGTATCGATCAGCACCTGCATCATCAGCACCGCTGCGGCGATGAGCAGCACGCCCGGAATCGAGTTGAGCACGGTGTAGACGTACTGGATCACGTCATCCACCCAGCCGCCCAGGTAGCCCGCGACGATGCCCAGGGCCACCGCCAGGGGCAGCGTGACGAGGGTCGTCAGGGTGCCGATCACCAGCGCGGTGCGGATGCTCTTGAGGGTCAGGAAGAGCACGTCCTGCCCCACCTTGTCGGTGCCGAACACGTGGTACTCGGTGGCCAGCGCAGTAACCGGGCCCACCAGTAGCAGCACACCGGCCAGCGTGAGCAGCATCGCCCGCCAGGCCAGCCCGCCCTTGCCCCGCCACACCGCCCGCCAGCCAGCGCCAAAGGGCACCCGGCGCGATCGCGCCACCAGCCCCACGACCACGCCCGCCAGCACCAGCCAGCCCCCCGCCGCCGCCGCCAGCCCGATGGCGATGCGCCCCATCACGTCGCCGGCCAGATCCTGCTCCGGATACTGCAGCCCCGCACCACCATACTTGAGGCGCGGAAACTCCCGGTGCTGGCTGCCATCCTTGCCCTCGACGGTCTGCTTGGAGAACAGCTGCCAGGCCAGCGGCGCCGAGTAAGTCTTCTCGACCCGCGTGCGCAGTGGCTCGGCCAGGGCATCGAGGGCGCTGCGGACCTCGGTGGACAGCTGCGTTTTCCCGGCTGCGGCGGCCTCGGCCCCCGCGGGCACCAGACGCTCCCGGTAATGCAGGCTGTCCACAAGCCCCACCAGCACGAAGACCAGCAGCAGCGTGAGGGAGGTCATCCCCACCCCGCTCGCCCCCACCCGCCCCCAGGCGGCGCGCATGGGCTCGCTGCGGCGGGCACTCCAGGCCGCCAGCACGATGCAGCCCAGCAGGCCGAAGAGCAGCAGATCCGTCCACAGGACCACCGGTTGAAAACCCATCATTCCAGCCTCACCCGCGGATCGACCAAGGTGTACGAGAGATCGGTGAGGATCAGCCCGACGATGTAAAGCAGCGACCCGATGAAGACCATAGCCCGCACCACCGGGAAATCCTGCGAATTGATCGCATCGATCGTGTAGCTGCCCAGCCCCGGGATGCCGAAGAAGGACTCATAGATCAGGCTGCCCATGAAGAGCGACGGAATCACCACCACCACGCCGGTGAGGATGGGGATCATCGCGTTCTTCAGCACATGACGGAACAGCGCCTGCAGTTCGGAGAGCCCCTTGGCCCGGGCCGTGCGCACGTAATCCCGGCCCGCCTCCTCGAGAAAGATCGTGCGATACCAGCGCGCGCTGCCGCCGATGCCGGCGATCACCCCGATCACCACCGGCAACACCAGGAAGCGCCCCGCATCCAGCCCCGCCCCGTAGCCCGAGATCGGCACCAGGTGCCACACCTTGGACACCAGCCACTGGCCGCCGATGATGTAGAAAAGCCCGGAGATCGACATCATCGCCACGCACAGCACCACACCCCAGAAATCCAGGTAGGACGCCCGGAAGAACACCAGCAGCAACGCAAAGCACACCGTCACGAACAGCCCCAGCACGAAGGTCGGCAGCGCGATCGCCAGCGACGGCCCCATCCGCGTCTTGAGCTCGTTGGCGATGTCGCGCCCGTCGTCGGCCCGACCGAAGTCGAACACGAACATGCGCAGGGATTTCTCGAAGAAGATGGTGTGGGTGATCTTCTGCGCGCCCTCCGCCGCGCCATCGAAGAGCAGCGGCTTGTCGTAGCCCCGCTCCACCTTCCAGCGCTCGATGGCTTCGGGGGTCACGCGCTTGGCGCCCAGCTGCATGCGCGCCATGTCGTCGGGAGTGTTCACGACGAAGAACAGCGCAAAGGTGAGCAGATTGACGCCGATGAGGATCAACGGCGCATACAGCAGGCGGCGGACGATGTAGGCAAACATAGGCCGCCTATCCTACATGGCCCGGCGCCGATGACGAAGCCCCGGCGGCTAGCGCTTGAGCGCCCCACCCACCAGCCCGCGCACAGCCTCCTGCAGGTCGGCCGGCAGCACCACCACCTTGGCGTTGTCGGTGGAGCCCATCCGCTCCAGCGACGCGATGTACTTCTCACCCAGCAGAAAGAGCATCGGCGCCGTCTCGGTGCCCACCGCGGCGGCCACCCGGCGGATCGACTCGGCCGACGCCTCGGCCAGCATCACCTGGGCGTTGGCATCGCGCTTGGACGACTCCAGCCGCGCCTCCGCCTCGAGGATCGCCGCCTGCTTGGCGCCCTCGGCGCGGGTCACCACTGCCTTGCGCTCCCGCTCGGCCGAGGCCTGCTGCTCCATCGCCTTCTGCATCGACTCGGACGGCTTGATGTCCTGGATCTCCACCGACTTCACCGTCAGGCCCCAGTCAACCGCCTCGTCGGCGATCATCTCGCGCAGGCGCGCCTTGATCTTGTCGCGGCTCGACAGGGCCTCGTCGAGCTCCATCTCGCCGATGATCGAGCGCAGGGTGGTCATGATCATGTTGCGGATCGCCTCGGAGAAATCGGTCACCCCATACACCGCCTTCACCGGGTCGGTCACCTTTAAAAAGGCGATCGCGTTGGTGAGGATAACCGCGTTGTCGCGGGTGATCACCTCCTGCTCCTGCACGTCCAGGATGATGTCCTTGGTCACCAGCTTGTAGGCCACCTGGTCGAGGTAGGGAATGATGATGTTGAGGCCCGGCTTGAGCGTCCCGTGATACTTGCCCAGCCGCTCCACGATCCACTCCTCGCCCTGGGGCACGATGCGCACCCCCTTGGCGATCGTCACCACCACGAACACCAGGATCGCCAGCACGACGAACATTGCATCACTCATGGCCTGCTCCTCACGCCTTCACCACCTTCAGGAAACTACCCTCGATCGCCACCACCCGTACCCGCTCGCCCACCGCGATGGGCGCGTCGGCCACGCACTCCCACTCTTCCGAGCCCAGCACCGGCTTCTGAAAGCGCACCTTGCCGCGGGCAAAGGGCTCGGCCGGCCGCGTCATCAAGCCGATCTCGCCGATCGGCTCACCGTCCGACTGGCCGACCCGCGTGCGTGAGCGGCGATACTCGCCGCCCTTGAACACCCGGAACCACAAGCCCACCATCGCCACCGACGCGACGACCCACAGCGCGATCTGCGCCGTCGCCCCCAGTGGCACCACCAGCAGGGCCAGCCCCACCAGCAGGGCGCCCAGCCCGAACCAGACGATGAAGAAGGCCGGCACCGCCAGCTCTGCGATCACCAGCGCCAGCCCGAGCACGATCCAGTGCCACCATTCGAGATTCATTCAGCCCCCTGCCCGCGCCTTCGCGCTTTCCTGTCACACCCATTTTGCGCCGCCCGGGCCGATTTGGCACCTGTTCGGGAAGTGGCGAGCCAGGGCCATCCGGCAGCGGAGGCGCCGTGCCCCCCCACCGGCCAGCCCAAACAGGGGGGAGGCTCAAGCCGGGAAGCCGGCGGCGCTGGGTGAGGCCACTCCCCGCCTCCCGGGCCCCAGGGGGTCATCGCTCCCCTCCGTCGCCTCACGATTAGGCGACGGAGGGTGACCGGAACCCTCGGTCGCCTCATTTTTAGGCAGAACCGCCTCATTCTTAGGCAACGTCGCCTAACTCTTAGGCAGACCTGCCTCTTTTTTAGGCAACGGAGGGTCGCCGGGCCCCTCGATTGCCTCACTTTGAGGCGGCGTCGCCTAAAAATGAGGCGACGGAGGGTCCGCGCTCATCGACATCGGGGAGTGTCAGAAATTTTGTGTTCGAGGCGCTTTTAGATCCTTCCAGCCCTGCCGCGACAGGGCCGGAAGAATCGGCTCATCGTGCCATCGCCGGAATGAAACGCTCGCCGTAGAGGATGGCGAACTGGTTCATCGCCG
>JAKLLM010000306.1 GCA_023150125.1 Zoogloea sp. | reverse complement strand
GTCGCGGGCCCAGTGCGCGTACCGCTTCAACACCTACATCGGCATCGCGGTGGCGGGCAAGTTTGCCGGCGCGCCGGGGGTGGCGATGATGGGCGCCCTGTGCGGTGCGATGGTGCCCTTCGCCAACATGGCGGCGGTGAGCATGCTGGCGCGCCACGGGCAGGGCCGGCTGCTGCAGGAGCTGTTGCGCAACCCGCTGATCGTCGCGACCGTGACCGGGCTGGCCTTCAACCTGTCCGGGGCCCGGCTGCCGGAGCCGGTGCTGCCCTTCATGCAGCGCCTCGCCGACGCGGCGGTGACCCTCGGCCTGCTGGCGGTGGGGGCGGCGCTGCGCGGTGGCGCCCAGGAGGGCCGCCGCATCGGCGCGATCTACCTGTGTGCAGTCAAGCTGCTGGCCCTGCCGGCACTGGCCTGGGGGCTGGCGACGGCCTTCGGGCTGGGCGGGGTGGCGTTTGCGATGGCGGTGATCTTCGCGGCGCTGCCGACGGCCTCGTCAGCCTACATCCTGGCCATGCGGATGGGTGGCGACGGCCCCGGCGTGGCCTGGCTGATCTCGGCCACCACGGTCGCTGCGGCCCTCACGCTGACCGGCTGGCTGGCGGCGCTGACCCGCTGGGGGCCGGGCTAGCCGGGCTGCGCATCACCCGCGGGGCGGGCGCCTGCCGGGGGGCTGCCAGGGCTCCCGGCCTGCTCTGCCAGCTACCCTTTTGGTGATAGCTCCGGGCCCCTTCGTGCCACCCGCTTTCCTGCTGCACTCACCGGCTGCGCGGCGGGCCCAATCCTCCCCGCCTCACCGCGCCCTGCCGCGGGCGCGTGCATTCGAGCCGTTCCTGTGCGCCGGGCGCAGGGCTTTGTGCTACGTCCCGCGTCACCTGGCGGCGGTGTGATGCTGCCTGTGGTGATCGCCATTGCTCATCATTGACGGAAATATGTCGTCTTTGCTCATACCCCTGAAGAACTAGACTGGATTTGTAGTTCTTCCAACGAGCTTTCCTTCAGAAGACGGCGATGAGTGCAAATGCGGTGAGTGGGCCTACCCCTTACCAGGGTAACGACAGGCTTTTGTTCGGCATCATCATGGGGGTGATCGCGTTCTGGTTGTTTGCGCAGACCACCTTGAACGTGGCCCCGGACATGCAGAAGGATCTCGGGCTGGACGCCAGCATGATGAACATCGCGGTGGCGATCACGGCGCTGTTCTCCGGCATCTTCATCGTGGTGATCGGCGGCCTTGCCGACCGGGTCGGCCGCCTGAAGGTCGTGAAGATCGGCTTCTTCCTGAACATGCTGGGTTCGCTCTTGATCGGCCTGGCCCCCGCCGGCGATCTGGCGACCGCCTTCCTGCTCACCGGCCGTGCCCTGCAGGGGCTGTCGGCCGCCTGCATCATGCCGGCCAGCCTGGCGCTGGTTAAGACCTACTGGGACGGCCCGGCGCGTCAGCGCGCGGTCAGCCTGTGGTCCATCGGCTCGTGGGGCGGCTCCGGCGTCTGTTCGCTGTTCGGCGGCTTCATGGCGCAGAATTTCGGATGGCGTTACATCTTCTTCGCTTCGATCATCGTTTCCGTGATCGGCCTGCTGATGATCAAGGGCACCCCGGACAGCAAGGCCGAAACCAAGGGTGATTACAAGTTCGACTTCGCCGGTGTGGTGACCTTCATGATCGCCATGGTCGCGCTGCAGATCCTCGTCACCCAGGGCAACAAGCTCGGCTGGACCAGCCCGTTCATCCTCAGCCTGGCGAGCATCACCGCGGTCTTCGGCATCCTGTTCTTCATGATCGAATCGCGGGCCGCCCAGGGTTTCGTCGACTTCAAGCTGTTCCGCAACCCGTATATGGACTCCTCCCGTTTTGCCAGCGCGAATGTTGGATGACAAGGGGGTCGATTGCTCACGTATATCCGGCCTCCTGGTTGGGCGTAGTGGCCCGGGCCATGATGAGTTATCCGCGCGTCTGCTCCTGATCGACCTAGCGTGCTCGAGGCACATCGGGTTTGGAAGGGTTTTCAGACGCCGATTCGATCGGTTTGTCATCGGCGATTCTTGCTGGGCAATCGTGAGGAAGGTGCTCCTTCTTAAACTTTCATCATAAAAATGTCGTGGGCGCCTGCCCGCTTCAGGCCGGCTGTGCCGGCCTCGCGTGGCCGTGCAACGGGTCGTAGTCTTCCTCCCGCCTCAGCAGCACCCAGGCCAGGCGCATTGTCTTGTTGGCCAGCGCCACCGCCGCCACGTTCGGGTTGCGCCGGGCACACAGGCCCTGAAGCCACAGGCTCAACGGGTCCGTCTTGCTACGGGCGGCCCGCAGCGCTGCGCGGGCGCCGTGGATCAGCAGCGTGCGCAGGTAGGTGTCGCCCCGTTTGCTGATGCCAAGCAAGGTCTGCTTGCCGCCGCTGCTGTGCTGGCCGGGAACCAGTCCGAGCCAGGCAGAGGCCTGGCGCCCGTTCCTGAATTGCCGGCCATCCCCCAGCGCCGCGATCAGCGCCGTGGCCACCAGCGAGCCGACTCCGCGCAGTTGCTGCAGACGCCGGGCGCTGGCGTGGGTGTTGGCCAGCGTCCCGATGGCTTTGTCCTCGGTTTTGATCCGCTCGTCCAGATACACCAGGTCGTCGCGCAGCCCCGTGAGCAGTAGCCGGAAGTCCTCCTGCAGACGGTTTTCGGCTTCTTCGAGGATTTCCGGCAGGTGGTGGCGCAAGCAGCGCACGCCCAACCCGATCACGATGCCGTATTCAGCGAGCAGGCCGCGGATCTGATTGGCCTTGGCGGTGCGCTGCTTGATCAGTTCCGAGCGCACCCGGTGGCGGGCCTGGATGTGCAGTTGTTCGATCGTCTTGACCGGGACGAAGCGCATTCCAGGCCGGCTCACGGCCTCGCAGATGGCTTCGGCATCGTTGGCGTCGTTCTTGTTGCCCTTGACGTAGGGTTTCACGAACTGCGGGGCAATCAGCTTGACGGTGTGGCCCATCTCGGTGAGTACCCACGCCCAGTAGTGGGCGCTGGCGCAGGCTTCCATGCCGATCAGGCACGCGGGCAAGGCTTGGAAGAAGGCTTGCATCTCCTTGCGCTTGAGCTGGCGCGATAGCACACGCTTGTCCTGGGCATCCACACCGAACACCTGAAAGACATTCTTGGCCAGATCAAGGCCGATACGCGTAATCTTCACGACGGACTCCTTCTTTCTGATTGACCGGAGGTGACACTTCCCAGTCTGGCTCATCGAAGCCGTTTCAGGAGGGAGGAGTCCATCTCATTGACCTACGTGTTCCTGGGTTGGTCTTGATGTGGAAAGATATAAAAATCGGAGGGCGCTGTCATGCCATCACGCGATGACGGCCCTCAAACTCGATTTTCCGGGAAGAGGACGCAGACATCGGGACGAGGGCCCCAGGCGCCCTCGTCCCAAGCCGATGCAGAACTACTCGGCCTGCGGTGCGGACTTCCGTTCCGCGCTATTCCGCTCGATCGCCTGCAGCAGGCTGAAGACGCTCACTGCACACAGCCAGGCCAGACCCCACCCAGCAGCCTCACCCGCGTTCAGCCAGAAGAATCCGCTGAGCAGCGTCGACAGCGCCGCCACGATGACCCGTGGCATGGGCTGCGCGACCCAGGACAGGACCGCATAGGCCAGTGAGCTCAGCAGCAGAAGGTAGGCTATCCCGCCAATGTGGCTACCGGTCCGGTAGAAGTCCATCTCCCCCATGGAGAACTCCGTCCAGGGCATGAACCACAACAGCATCCCGGCGATACCAAGGAGTGTTCCAACGACGCGTTTGTCCATTTGAGGTGCCTCCTTCCTGGGCTTACTTGCCGGCACGCTCGGCCTGGTTCACAAACGCCCCTTTGAAATCCTCCGGGATGTAGCTGTCGACCACCGTCACCTTCCCCCCGACCGACTCGGCGGCGGCGCGCACGTTGTTCATCGTGCGCGGGATGAATTGGCTCGAGTCG
>JAKLLM010000305.1 GCA_023150125.1 Zoogloea sp. | reverse complement strand
TTTACTGAAAAGGCTGTTGTAATCAGCGAGTAGAAAAACAACCCGGCCTTCAGCCCTCTGCCGTTTGCCTTTCCGTCGATCACCCATGCCCGCTTTGCAACGCGCGGTGATTCCGAAAAACCCCTTCTGAGCCGCTGAGCAGCGCAGCAGCGGGCGGGGCCTTCCGGCGCAGCTGTCTGAGCCCGCGAAGCGGGCGAGTTCTGCGCCGGCCGCCCGATGCGAGCAGCGCAGGGCAGTCCTTGGACCAAGCGACAGCTTGAGCCAAGGACCGGTGAAGCGGGGTCGCCTTTCTTGGTTACTTCTTTGGCGACGCAAAGAAGTAACCCGCCCGCCGGGGCGGGACCCGGCCAGCGAAACGTCAGACCAGAGACAAACCGCTGGTTTCCATCAGCGAGCCGCAAAGCAGCACCCAGCCCCCACCATTTTTGGTGCCTATCCCCACCCCGCCGCCACGTTTTGGTGCGGAAAACCGGCGGCGCCCCGGGCTAAACCCTTGATTTGCTGCAGTGCACGATCTGGCATGTTCCGTGCACCGCAAAAAGAAACTTTTTTTCTTTCAATGCAAATCGGGAGGTTACGGAAATGACAGTTCCCCAGCACGGAATGCCGGTCGGGCAGACGCCCGCCGGAGGCTCGCATGGAGCACGGCGCCATGAAACTGATTAGCGCAATCATCAAGCCGTTCAAGCTCGACGAGGTGCGGACGGCCCTCAACGTGGTCGGGGTGCAGGGCGTGACCGTGACCGACGTGAAGGGCTTCGGGCGCCAGAAAGGCCACACCGAGCTGTACCGGGGGGCCGAGTACGTGGTGGATTTCCTGCCCAAGGTGAAGGTCGAGGCGGCCGTCCCCGACGCGCTGCTCGACGAAGCCGTCGCGGCCATCGAGAAAGCCGCCGCCACCGGCAAGATCGGCGACGGGAAGATCTTCGTCTTCGATCTCGAACAGGCCATCCGCATCCGCACCGGCGAGACCGGCGGCGAAGCCCTCTGAGGAGACTCCCATGAAACGCTTATTCGTTCTTGCGACCCTGCTGTTCGCCGTCCTGTTCACCGCCCCGGCGTGGGCCGAGGAAGCCCCCGCCGCCGCCGCGGCCGTCACCGCCGTGGCCGACACGGCGGCCGCAGCCGCCCCGGCGGCGCCCGTCCCCAACAAGGGCGATACGGCCTGGCTGATCACCGCCGCCCTGCTGGTGGTGATGATGGCCATGCCGGGCCTCGGCCTGTTCTACGGCGGCATGGTCCGCAGCAAGAACATGCTGTCGGTGCTGATGCAGACCATGGTGGTGTTCTGCCTGCTCGGCGTGCTGTGGGCCACCTACGGCTACAGCCTCACCTTCACCGACGGCAACGCCTTCATCGGGGGCTTCGACAAGCTCTTCATGAAGGGCGTGACGCCGGACAGCGTGGTGGGCACCTTCACCAAGGGCGTGGTGCTGCCGGAGTACATCTTCGCGGCCTTCCAGCTGACCTTCGCGGCGATCACCCCGGCGCTGATCGTCGGCGGCTTTGCCGAGCGCATCAAGTTCTCGGCGGTGCTGATCTTCTCGGTGCTCTGGTTCACCTTCTCCTACATCCCGATGGCCCACATGGTGTGGTACTGGGCCGGCCCGGATGCCTTCACCTCCGCCGAGGCGGCCGAGAAGGCGGGCGAGTTCGCCGGCTTCCTGTTCAACAAGGGCGCCCTCGACTTTGCCGGCGGCACCGTGGTGCACATCAATGCCGGTGTCGCGGCGCTGGTGGGTGCGCTGGTGATCGGCCCGCGCATCGGCTACCGCCGTGAATCCATGCCGCCCCACAGCCTGACGATGACCATGGTCGGTGCCTCGCTGCTGTTCGTCGGCTGGTTCGGCTTCAACGTGGGCTCGGCGATGGAAGCCGGCGCCACCGCGGGCCTGGCCTTCTTCAACACCCTGGTGGCGACCTGCGCGGCCACCGTCGCCTGGACGATGGTCGAGGCGGTCTTCAAGGGCAAGCCGTCGATGCTGGGCGCGGTGTCCGGCGCGATCGCCGGCCTGGTGGTGATCACCCCGGCCTGCGGCCTGGTGGGGCCGATGGGCGCCATCGTGATGGGCTTCCTGGGCGGCCTCGTGTGCTACTGGGGCGTCAATGGCCTGAAACGCATGCTGGGCGTGGATGACAGCCTCGACGTGTTCGGCGTGCATGGCGTCGGCGGCATCCTGGGGGCGCTGCTCACCGGCGTGTTCGCCTCGCCGGAGCTGGGCGGCGCCGGCGTGTGGGACTACGTGGCCAACGCCCCCGGCACCTTCGACATGGGCGGCCAGATGATCGCCCAGGCCTGGGGCGTCGGCACCGCGGTGCTGTGGTCGGGGGTCGTCTCGTATGTGGCTTTCAAGCTGATCGACATGAGCATCGGCCTGCGGGTGAGCCCCGACGACGAGCGCGAGGGGCTGGACATCACCACCCACGGCGAATCGGCCTACCACAGCTGAGCCCGGGTCGCGGCGGCGGGCCTGCAATGCCGCCGCAGCGACCAGCGCGGCCCCGGAGCCGATCCGGCCACCGGGGCCGCGCCGCGTCAGGCCGCGTCGGCGGCGTTGGGATACATCAGCACGCTGAGAAAGCGGATCGGGCAGCGGGTGAGCTTTTCGGGGCCGTGGGGAATGTCGGCCCGGAAGGTGAGCGCGTCGCCGGGGGTGAGCACGTAGGTGTTCTGCCCGTGGCGGTATTCGATCTCGCCTTCGAGCATGTAGATGAACTCGGTGCCCGGGTGCTCGAAGATCGGGAAGGTCTCGGACTCGTGGTCGATGGTGATCAGGAAGGGCTCGAAGACCTTGGTCGGGCCCTGGTCGTAGGCCAGCAGGTGGTAGGTGTGGCCCTTCTTGGTGCCGCGCCGCACCACCTCCATCCCCTCCCCGCTCTTGACCAGCTGGGCGCTGCCGTCGCGCACGTCGTAGCCGCGGAAGAGGGTCGCGATGGAGACGCCCAGCGCCGCCGCCAGGCGCGACAGGGTGTCGAGGCTGGTGGCCGTCTGGGCGTTCTCGATCTTCGACAGCATGCCGCGGCTGATGCCCGCCAGGTTGGCCACGTCGGCAATGGTCAGGCCGTGCTTCTGGCGCAGGTCGCGGATCGTGTTGCCCAGGTAGCGCTCCAGGCTGCCGGAATTGTCGGCGTCACTCATGGGTTTTCTCCCCCGAAAACGATGTCGGGATTATTGCACAGACGACACGTGTTTCATTGAAGGAAAAATAGTTGACTTGCTGCATCGCAAGATGCACCATGTTCAACATTAGTTCTTCACATGAACTTCCGACGGAGTTGAACCCATGTCATCGAGTCGTCGTTACACCCTCTCCCTGTCCTGCCCCGATCGGGTCGGCATCGTGGCCGCGGTGAGTGGTTTCCTCGCCAGCCACCAGGGCTGGATCACCGAGGCCAGCCACCACGCCGACGCCGAGGCCAATCGCTTCTTCATGCGCCAGGAGATCCTCGCCGACTCCCTGCCCTTCGGCATCGAGGCCCTGCGCGACAAGTTCGCCCCCATCGCCGCCGAGTTCGCCATGGACTGGCGCATCAGCGACTCCGCCCGCAAGAAGCGCGTGGTGATCCTGGTCTCCAAGCAGGAGCACTGCCTCTACGACCTGCTGGCCCGCTGGCAGGCCGACGAGCTGAACATCGAGATCCCCTGCGTGATCTCCAACCACGAGACCTTCCGCGGTTTTGTGGAATGGCACGGCATCCCCTTCCACCACGTGCCGGTGACGCCCGACAACAAGCCCGCTGCCTACGCCAGGGTCGCCGACCTGTTCCGCGAGGCGGAGGGCGACGTGATGGTGCTGGCCCGCTACATGCAGATGATCCTGTCGCCCGAGCTGTGCGCCGAGTACCCGGGCCGGATCCTCAACATCCACCACAGCTTCCTGCCCAGCTTCGTCGGCGCCAAGCCTTACCACCAGGCCTATACCCGCGGCGTGAAGCTGATCGGCGCCACCTGCCACTACGTCACCTCCGAGCTGGACCAGGGCCCGATCGTCGAGCAGGACGTCATCCGCGTCGATCACTCCGACGCCCCCGACGACCTGGTGCGCTACGGCAAGGACATCGAAAAGGCCGTCCTCGCCCGCGGCCTGCGCTATCACCTGGAAGACCGGGTGCTGGTGCATGGCAACAAGACGGTGGTGTTCCGATGAGCGCCCGCATCATCGACGGCAAGGCCCTCTCGAAACAGCTGCGCGAGGGCTTCAAGCAGCGCGTCGCCACCCTCGTGGAACAGGGCGTCACGCCCGGCCTCGCGGTCATCCTCGTCGGCGACAACCCGGCTTCCCGCGTGTATGTGGGCAACAAGGTCAAGGCCTGCGAGGAGTGCGGCGTGCGCTCCTTCCATATCGCCCTGCCCGGCGACACGCCCCAGGCCGAGGTGCTCGCCACCATCGCCCGCCTCAATGCCGACCCGGCGGTGCACGGCATCCTGATCCAGCTGCCGCTGCCGCCCCACATCGACGGCCGCAGCGTGCTCGAGGCGATCTCGGTGCACAAGGACGTGGATGGCTTCCACCTCTACAACGTCGGCGG
>JAKLLM010000304.1:4010-5328 GCA_023150125.1 Zoogloea sp. | reverse complement strand
CCAGCCCGTGGCGGCGCAATGCGGCGAATACCCGGGAAGGTGTCGGGCTGCTGGTCATCTGCTCTCCTGTGTCGAAGTCTGCTGCGGAATCTCTAGGGCGGATCCCGTCTGCAGGGCTTTTAACGGTCGAGGCAGGGCATTCTTGAGTTGGACGGCTGCGCGGGGGGGCGCGCCAGCCGCTTAGCCGAGGATCAGCCGGACGCGTTCGGCCTCGGCGGCTTCGTCGATCGGGGTGTCGGCGAAGCGCTTGGCGATGCCCTGGAAGTCGGCCTGGACTTCGAGGAAGGCGTCGATGATGTCGGGGTCGAAATGGGTGCCGCGGCGGGCCTTGAGGATGGCCACGGCCTCGTCGTGGCTGTGGGCCTGTTTGTAGACGCGCTGGCTGATCAGGCCGTCGTAGGTGTCGGCGACGGCCATCAGGCGGGCGGCCAGCGGGATGCGCTCGCCGACGAGGCCCTGGGGGTAGCCGCTCCCGTCCCACTTCTCCTGGTGGGAGTAGGCGATCTCCTTGGCGAAGCGCAGGAAGCTCGACGAGACGCCGAACAGGGTTTCCGCCTTGCTGATGGCGTCGCGGCCGAGGGTGGTGTGGCGCTTCATGATCTCGAACTCGGCGGGGGTGAGCTCGCCAGGCTTGAGCAGGATGCGGTCGGGCACGCCGACCTTGCCGATGTCGTGGAGCGGGGCCGACTTGTACATCAGGTCGATGTTGTGGTCGGAGAGCTCGGCGGCGAAGCGGGGGTGGTGCTGCAGGTGGCGGGCCAGGGTGCGCAGGTAGAGCTGGGTGCGGCGGATGTGGTGGGTGGTTTCGTTGTCGCGGGTCTCGGCGAGCGAGGCCATGGCGACGATGGTGGCGTCCTGGAGCAGGGCCAGCTCGCGGGTGCGCCGGGTGACCTCCTGCTCGAGGTAGGCGTTGCGGTCGCGCAGGAAGTCGCTGGCGGCCTTGAGGGTGAGGTGGTTGCGGATCCGGGTGAGGACGAGGGGCGGGCTGATCGGCTTGGTGATGTAGTCGACCGCGCCGGCGTCGAAGCCGCGCTGTTCGTCGAGCTCTTCGTTGCGGATCGACAGGAAGATCACCGGGATGCTGGCCGTGGCGGGGTTGTTCATGAGGCGGCTGCAGACTTCGTAGCCGTCCATGTCGGGCATCGTGACGTCGAGCAGGATCAGGTCGGGCACCGGGGTGCTGGCGGCGAGCTGCAGCGCGCGCTCGCCGCGGGTGGCGATGCGGGTGCGGAAATCCGCCTTGTGCTGGCAGTTGACGATGGGCTCGATGGAGTCGGGCGCGTCGTCAACGACGAGGATGAGCGGGCGGTGGCTGTCT
>JAKLLM010000304.1:0-3954 GCA_023150125.1 Zoogloea sp. | reverse complement strand
TTGCGATGGCCGACAACCCAAAACGGGCTGTCAGCGCCGCCCGGATGTCACGGAAGGCCTCCGGCGCGGCGCCGTCGGAGTTGGTGAGGAGCACGACGAGGCGGCCGATGGCAGCGTCGAGGGCGTCTGCGTCGGGCTCCGTGCTTGCCGGCGGTGGTGCGACCGGCGGCGGCAGGGTGCCGGCGAGGCCGCGCGCGAGGATATCGCATTCGCGGGCCAGCCGGTCGCGGGCGTCGGTGCCGGGGCGCCCGTCCCGCAGCGCCGACTCGAGCGCGCGGGCGGCCTGGCGCAGGGCGTCGGCACCGAGGTTGGCGGCGGTGCCGTGGAGCGTATGGGCGAGCCGCTCGGCTTCCTGGTGATGGCCGCTGGCGAGGGCTGCATCGATGCCGGCCAGGGTGGCGGCCTGGTTGCCCACGAAGCGGGCCAGGAGGCGCAGGTAGAGCTCGAGGTTGCCGCTGCAGCGGCGCAGGCCGCCGGCGGTGTCGAGGCCTTCGACCCGGGGCAGGCCCGGCGCGGCAGGTGTTGGAGCGGGCGACGGGGAGGCCGGTTCGCCCCGGGGGGTCCGGCGGGTGTGGTGGAGGATCGTCTCGGCCAGCTGCTCGGGGACGATGGGCTTGGCGATGTGGTCGTCCATGCCGGCCTCGCGGCACTGGCGGCGTTGCTCGGCCATCGCGTGGGCGGTCATGGCGACGATGGGCAGGCTGCGGAAGCGGGGCTCGCGGCGGAGCTGGCGGGCAGCCTCGAGGCCGTCCATCACCGGCATCTGGAGGTCCATCAGGACGAGGTCGAAGGCCTCGGGCCCGGCCGTCTGGAGGGCGTCGATGGCGAGGCGCCCGTTGGCGGCCACGCCGACCGTGGCGCCGAGCTGCTCCAGCAGGCCGCGGGCGATGAGCTGGTTGATGTCGTTGTCTTCGACCAGCAGGATGCGCAGGCCGGCCAGCGGCGCGGGCTGCGGCGGCCGGGCCGCGGTGGGCGGCGTGGCGTCGTCGCGGGGGGCGAGCGCTGTGGCGATGGCCTCGCGCAGGCTGGTGGCGGTGGTGGGGAGATGCAGCCGGCCGTCGGCGCGGGGGATGTCGGCCTCGTCACCGAAGGCGGTGAGGACGAGCAGCCGCGGGCGCTCCGGGGGGAGCTGCCGGGCAAGGGCTGCGGCGGCGTCAATGTCCGGGCCGGGGGCGAGGAGCAGGAGATCGAAGGGCCGGCCCCGCTCGGCCTGGAGCAGTGTGTCGCGGGCGGCAGCCAGGGCGCTGCAGCCCTCGCTGGTGTGGGACAGCTCGGCGAGGAGGTGCTGGAGGATCCGGCGCGAGGCCGGGGCGGCGTCCACCACCAGCACGTGGGCGCCGGTGGGCGTCGCGGGAGGTTGCGCGGGGGGCGCGTCGGCGCGATCGAGGCGGAGGGTGAAGCTCAAGCGGCTGCCCTGGTCGGGCTGGCTGTCCACCCCGAGGTGGCCGCCCATCAGTTCGACCAGGTGGCGCGAGATGGCGAGCCCCAGGCCGGTGCCGCCGAAGCGCCGGGTCATCGAGCTGTCGGCCTGGGAGAAGGCTTCGAAGAGCCGGGTGATCTGGCTGGCGTCCATGCCGATGCCGGTGTCGCTGACGGTGAAGCCGAGGGCGAGCTGCCCGTCGTCGGTGTCGTGGCCGTCGATCTGCAACCGGATCTCGCCCTGTTCGGTGAACTTGGCGGCGTTGCCCATCAGGTTGATCAGCACCTGCCCGAGGCGCAGCGGGTCGCCGACGAGCTGGCGCGGCAGCCCGGGCTGCACCGCGACGAGGAAGCGGAGGCCCTTCTCGCGGGCGCGGTGGGCGATCACCGTGATGACGCGGTCGAGCACCTGGTCGAGGGAGAACGGGGTGGCCTCGATCCCGAGCCGGCCGGCTTCGATCTTGGAGAAGTCGAGGATGTCGTTGACGATGCCCAGCAGGCTGCCGGCGGCGGTCTGGATCTTTTCGAGGTAGTCGCGCTGGCGTGGGTCGGGCCCGGCGTCCAGGCTGAGCCTGGCGAGGCCGAGGATGGCGTTCATCGGGGTGCGGATCTCGTGGCTCATGTTGGCCAGGAAGCGCGTCTTGGCCTCGGCGGCCTCCTCGGCGAGGCGCTTGGCGTGGCGCAGGGTGTCGAGGGTCTGGCGGTGCACGGCGACGTCCTCGAATACCCACACGCAGTGGCTGATGCCGGCCTTGCCGTCGTCGGCCCCATCCACCAGCCCGCTGACCGAGATGCCCACCCACAGGGGGCTGCGGGGATCGCGGCGGAGCTGGCATTCGCGCTTCCACACCTCGCGCCCCTCGAGGGCCTGCCACTGCCCGGCGAGGTAGTCGATCGGCTGGCCGGCGGCGTCGAGCAGGGCCGGGCGGGTGCCGATGAGCTCGTCGGCCCGGCGCCCGACGATGCGGCAGAAGCAGGGGTTGGCGTACTGGATGATGCCGTCGGACCGGGTGATGACGAGCATCGAGGGGCTCTGCTCGACGGCCACCGACAGCTTGCGCAGCTCCTGCTCGGCCGACTTGCGGCTGGTGATGTCGTACACCCACGTGAGCTGCGCCGGCCCGCCCTGGAAGACGACGCGCGTCATGCTGACGAGGGTCCACAGGGCCTCGCCGGAGGCGCGGCGGAACTCGATCTCGTAGTCGCGCACGGGCTTGCCCTGCTGCAGCCGTGAGATCAGCTGGCCGGCCAGCGTCGGGTCGCGGAACCAGCTGACGGCCGGCCGGCGCAGGAACTCCTGCATGTCGGTGTCGGCGAGCTCGGCAGCGCGGCTGTTGGCGAACAGCGGCGGGCCGTCGGTGCGGTTGATGACGATGGCGACCGGGCTGGATTCGAGGATGCGGCGGCTGGTCTCCTCGGCGCAGCGGGCCTCGCGGCTGGCGTCCTGCTGGCCGCTGAGATCCACCAGCACGCCGAGCAGGCCACCCGCCCGCCCGTCGGCGAGACCGAAATCGCGCACGCGGAAGAGGACGTCGTGCTCGCGGCCGTCGGCGAAGGGCAGCCGCAGGGTGAGATCCTCGGGGGTACGGCGGGCGAGGATCTGCAGGTCGCGGGCATGGTGGGCGCTGCGGACGTCGGGGGGGACGAAGGGGAGGTCCAGCACGGTCTTGCCGATGATCGCCTCGGGAGTGGTGCCGAAGGCGTCCGCGAAGGCCTGGTTGCAGCCCAGGTAGCGGGCCTCGCCGTCCTTGTAGAAGACCGGGTTGGGCAGCGCGTCGAGCAGGTCGCGGGTGAAGGCCTGCTGGTCGGCCAGCGCCCGGCTCTTGTCGGCGAGCTGTTGCTGCAGCGTGGCCTCGCCCTGCGGGAGGGGCGTGTCGTCCGGCGTGGCGCGGGGGAGCGTGCCGGCCCGGGCGCCAAGGCGGCCACCGAGGAGCCCGGCGAGGCTGACGAGTGCCAGCAGGACTGCGCCCAGGCTGGTGCCGGCCAGCGGGCTGGGCGGGGTGAAGTCGGCCTGGCGGGCGAAGCCGGCGATCCACCAGCGCTGTTCGCCGGCTTCCAGTGGCGCGAAGCGGGCCTGCCAGGTTTCGCGGCCGTGGGCAAAGCCGAGCGCCTCGCCCACCGGCCGGCCGGCGTCGACCCACCGGGCGTGGCCACGGTTCGGGACGTCGCTGGCCGGATCGTCGGGCGACGGGGCGGGGGTGCCCGACCGGGCGAGGATGCGGCTGTCGTCGGCCAGCACGAGGCTGCCGCCATGCACACCCGGCGGGTCGGTGGGGGCCAGCTCGAGCAGGGGCTCGAGCTGCACCTCGAAGACGAGCAGATGCGTGCGGCCGTCGCTCCCGGCCATGCGGGTGAATGCGGCGATACCGGCCTCGCCGGTGGCGGGCAGGGCGTAGGGCGCGCTCCAGCCGACGGGCGCTCCGCCGGGGGCGCCGAGGGCGGCGGCCAGCCCGGGAGGCGGCGTGCCGCTGGAGGGGTGGGTCGGGCGCCAGCCTCCGGTGGCCCGGACGAGCGTCACGCCCTGGCCGTCCTGGT